>JARGFH010000005.1:46958-115031 GCA_029210695.1 Acidimicrobiia bacterium | reverse complement strand
CGTCATTCTCCCAGGTCAGAAGGCATTTTCTATGTCAATCCCAACCGTCAGACACCGATCAGACCGGTGGATCCAGGTTTAGACAGCACCCGGACGCCGACATCTACCTCTCCATCCCAGGACTCGGTGATGTGCTCGGCGCCCGGGCGCTCGGCGAATTCGGAGACGATCCGAACCGTTATGCCGACGCCAAGTCTCGCAAAAACTATGCGGGAACGTCGCCCATAACGGTCGCTTCAGGCAAGAAAAAGGCGGTGTTCGCCCGTCATGTCAGAAACCGGCGGCTCTACGACGCCATCGACCAATGGGCCTTCTGCTCACTACAAGCGAGTCCCGGATGTCGCCAATTCTACGACCAGCGGCGAGAAGCCGGAGACCTCCACCACCAGGCGCTACGAGCATTAGGCAACCGCCTCGTCGGCATCCTCCACGGCTGCCTCAAACACCAGACCCTCTACAACGAAAACACCGCCTGGGCCCACCGCCAGACAACACGAGACAAAGCCGCCGCTTGACAAGATACAACCCTGGGGTGTCTAGCCCCTTCGGGCCAGACACCAATCCTTGATCATGTGTTTGAGGACCAATCCAGAATATCGATAATGGACCCGGCGGTTTCACGGTCACCGACCAGATACTCCCCCGCCGCCGCGAGGTGGTGCCGCCACAGCGCTTCGGCTTGTTGTGGGTCGTGGGCCTCAATAGCTTCAACGATGCGGGCGTGAGCCCGCATCCCCTGTCGCGTCGCGTTGATGCTCGTCGGTGTCGCATGATCACGACCGAACATTGACCAGTTCGCCCGGTCAACGATGTACCTCAACATCCAGGACATCAGCCGCAGGGTCTCGTTCCCTGCCAACTCGACAACCAGCGTGTGGAACTCGGTCTGGATACGGATGAGCGCGTCTAGATCATCGACCGCATTATCGGCCCGTGCCACATGGTCCTTCAACGCCTCGAGTTGCTCAACACTATGTTCCGTCGCGAGCATCACCACGCAGGCCGGTTCGAGCACCAGCAAAGCGTCGTGCACGTCCTTGACAGTCGTACCCCGATACTCCAGGACCAACCCCGCATACCTCGCCGCTCCCTCCCCATCTGGCACGTGCACACGAGCCCCACCGCGGGCCCCTCGCCGGATAGTCACCAACCCCTCGGATTCCAGCACGCGAAACGCCTCACGTAACGTCGGACGTGACACCCCAAACTGCTCCATCAACGTAGCTTCCGAAGGCAAAGCATCACCCTCGACCAGTTCACCACGGACAATCCGGCGACGGAGCTTGGACGCGATCAACTCTGCCATCTTCGGCACCCGAACCTGATCACTGGCCTGCATTTGTGCGTCCTTCATTGCCAACTCAACCTTCTGAATCTCGCGACTCCCCATGGAAAACAACATCAATAGGTTAGACGATAACAAGGCCAACGCCTCTGGCCGGCGCTACCCTCCATGAGACTACCGCAGGAAGGCGAGTTCCCATGCGAAGACCGATCTTCTTGAGTCTGGCAATAACTGTGGTATGCGCTTTCCCCGTCTTCCTGCTGGGAGCACTAAGCATCCAGATGCGGGGGGACCTCGGCTTCAGCCTGACGATGCTCGGATTGTTCATAGCGGTATTCAGGGGGAGCGGCGCACTCGTGGCGGTACCGCTTGGGCGACTAGCCGACAGAATCGGCCCGGCTTCCTCGATGCGGATCGCCGCTCTGATCGCTGCGGTTGCAGCTGCCGGGACCGCCGGCCTCGCTCGGAGCCCGGTCACGCTCGTCGTGTTCCTGATCGTCGCCGGCACCGCCAACGCCCTCGGCCAGGCGAGCGCCAATCTCACCCTCGCTCGCGGAGTAGAAGACGGAAAGCAAGGGATGGCCTTTGGACTGAAGCAGTCAGCGCTACCCATCGGCGCGCTCCTAGCCGGATTGACGGTGCCGCTTCTGGCAGTGACTGTCGGCTGGAGATGGGCGTTCGCCCTGGCCGCCGTGGCTGCTTCGGCGGTAGCGATAGCAGCTCAGAGCGATCACTCGAAGACGCCTACCATCGATCGCTCGAACCGCCGTGGAACAACCGGCTCTACACGCCTGGGGCTCCTCACGACAGGCATGCTGTTCGCCATGGCTGCAGCCACCAGTCTGCCGGCCTTCACGGTCGAAGCAGCAGCATCGAGCGGCCTCCGGGAAGGGCTGGCAGGGCTGCTACTAACAGCTGGAAGCCTGTGCGCGGTCGCCGTTCGTTTGACCGCCGGTTCGCTCGCCGATCGACGGGGAGGTCGTCATCTCCAGGTTGTATCGAGGATGATCGCCGCTGGAGTCATCGGCTTTTTGCTCCTCAGCCTTGACACAGTATGGGCGCTGATTCTCGGCACCTTTATTGCGTTCGGCCTCGGCTGGGGATTCAACGGCGTGTTCTGGTTCGCTGTTGTGAGGCTCAACGATGAAGCTCCCGGACGAGCCAGCGCAACTGTCATGGTGGGAGGAATGATTGGAGGCCTTGTTGGACCAATAACCTTCGGATGGCTAGCCGACACATTCGGATACCCAACCAGTTGGAGAGTAGCGGCGCTCTGGGCCGCCATAGGGGCCGCCACGATCCACCTTGCTCGACGCCAGATCCTGGCGGACAGTCGCGTTGTAGCGGGCACAACCTCGACCGAAATTGAGTTCGGATGATTCGGCAGAGAGGCAGAAATGGAAGACACCGCGTTGAAACCTGCTAACGAGCTTCAGTTCAATCGATACCACATCGACCTGACCGACCGGTCAGTGAGATTCGAGCGCGTGTCATGCGATGACTTGGAGGACGCTCTCGGTGGAGTAGCTCGTGCAACCAAGCTCCTGCACGACACCGTCATCGATGACGCCTATGCGGCTTCTGCACCCCTTGTGATGAACCTCGGGCTTCTGACCGGCACGCGAGTGATGACTGGTCTCCGGACCTACTTCCACGGCTACTCCCCTCTCAAGTCCTCCAAGGTGGGGGCCCCGGGGTTGATGTGGAGCGCAGGGAGCGGCCACCTCGGCACGAAGCTGCGTGGACTTGACATCGATGAGGTCGTGTTCACCGGACGGTGCAGCAACCCAACGATGATCAGTTTTTCCGTTGCCGTTGATCCGGCGGCAGGAACGCTCGGGCCAGCAGATATCGAGTTTCTCGATGCCGAAGCTCTTGTCGGCATGCAGGTGAATCCGAAGATCCAGGAGTTGCATAGGCGATACCCGGACGCGCATTTTGCGGTGATCGGACCGGCTGGCGAGAACTACAACAACGTGCGATACGCTTCTATCGCCTTATCGACCGATAATCAACTGAAAAGCGGTGATTCGAAGCCGCGATTCTGTGGCCGGGGAGGGTTCGGAGGCGTGATGGGCTCCAAGAATCTCCAGGCCATCGTTGTCGACGGCCCCAATCCCGCAGCGTCGGGCAGAGGACTCAAAGACGTCAACAGGGAGATCAACCTTGGTGACGGTAGCCGGATGTTCCGCGAGATAGGCACCTGGCGAATGATGGCTACGCAGCACGATATTGGAGGCCTACCTCAGCTGAATTTCAATCCTCCTCTCGACGATCGGGCCATTGCGCTCCAGCGACCGACGTTCGAGAAGGGTCCGTACGTCGTCAAGTCGGAGAGCTGCTACCTGTGCGGCATCAAATGCCACAAGAACGTCTACGACGAAACACCCGACGGCGAAGCCGGCGAATTCCGAGTCAAGCTCGACTACGAGCCCCTGGCTCTACTAACCACCAACCTCGGCATCTACGACCCCGACCAGGCCCTCGACATCGTGCGCCTGTGTGACGAGTTTTGCATGGATTCGATTTCGCTTGGCGTCACGCTCGGGTACGCGATGGAATGGAACCGCAGACATCCAACGGATCCAATCGCCGGCGGATTGTCCTATGGAGACTTCCACGACATTCTCGGCGCGATCACCGCCATCGGGGAAGGCAGGCTTCCGGAACTTGGGCAGGGGTCGTTGCGTCTGGCCGCCCGGATGGGCGATTCAAGCTTCGCCATGCAGTCAAAAGGTGTTGAATACCCCGCCTACATGCCACACTCGAATCCCGGCTACCCGTGGGCACTGGCCGGTGGTCATATGTCGATGAGAACCTTCCTCCTCCTCAACGTCGAGAGAGAAACTGGCGTCGATTACTGGGTAGACGCCATTACCAGGCGTGGGCCACAAACCATCCTCTCAGACTTCGACGGGCTCTGTAAGTTCGCCGGAGTCAGCTACGAGGTGCATGCTGAGGCGCTGCGTCTTGCTTCCGGATTAGACGTGACCGCGGAGAACCTCGAAGCGGTGGTCGATCGAACTTTCGTGCGCGGCTACGCCAACGAACGGACACGTGGGTATGGAAAGGAAGACTACGTCCTTCCGGCTGCTGCCCACGGGACTCTCAAGTCGAGCACCCTCCCCTACTTCAACACACCTGAGTTCTTCAAGGACCTTCAGGAACGAGTGATGGAGAAACTCGACCAGCGGGCCGCCGACGCAGGCTTCATGTGAGCCACAAAGTTCTTGCGCGAGTTCGGAGCTCTAGCGAACCAACACGGCTGCGAAGACGGAAGCTTTCAGAGCGTGCCGAGGGTGGCGGTCACTTCCACCACGGCCCCGCCGCGCTGGATTTCTAGCATCACCGCGTCACCGGCGCCCCGGCGTCGAAGTGCAGAGATCAACTCGTCCATCGTGTCGATATTGACGCCTTCGACAGCTGTGATCACATCACCGAGCTGAAGACCCGCCGCGCTGGCACCCGACCCGGGCTCGATCGCCTCAACCCGGACACCCGTCGGGCGAGACCCGCCATCGCTGGTGTCGACGAAGTCCGTCACTCCGTTGATGCCGAGTAGCCCGTTGGCGACGACGCCGTCATCGAGGAGGTCGGCGACGATCCGCTGCACGACTTCGATCGGCGTGGCGAATCCTATCCCTTCGATGCCGACCGAGCTCACTCCGACCGCCGTGGTGATTCCGATGAGGCGGCCTTGATCGTCTACCAACGCTCCACCGCTGGAACCTTGCGTGATCGGAGCGTCGGTTTGCAGCATGCCGTAGAGAATCGTGGTCGCTGAGGTTTGCACCTCACGACCGAACGCCGACAGGACGCCAACGGTGAGCGACGGCCCGCCCTGCAGTCCGAGCGGGCTGCCGATGGCGACGGCGGGTTCACCTACCCGCATCCCATCGGTTGAACCGAACTCAACCGCCGTCAGGTCGCCGGCCTCGATGCGGAGCACCGCCAGATCTGTGAGAGGGTCGGTCCCGACCAGGGTGGCATCGTAGATCCGGCCGTCCGAGAGGATGACACGGATCGAAGCGGCGTTGCCTGCAACGTGATCGTTGGTAACGATGTAGCCGGCCTGGTCGATGATCACACCCGACCCGGATCCCTGGGCGACAACTCCGCTCGGCGTATTGACCTCGATCTCAACGGTGACAACGGCCGGAACGACGGATTCAGCAACCTCAGCCGGCGAGAACTCCCCGTCCATGATCGCCAGCACCGGCATCGCTGCGGTTGCCGGCCTTTCGACGGCTACCACCGGCTCATCGGGAATATAGAGCGTCCCGAGACCGTAGGCGCCGCCGAGAGTCAGGGTGGCGCCGAGGATCGCGGCGAGCAACAGCCGGCCGAACCCGTGCGATCGTTCGGGTGGGCGCCGGGAAGGCGATTCGAAATCGACGGCGTAGTAGTCCATGGTGTTCCCCTCTGTATCTCCAAGGAATCATGAGGCTTCGACCTAGGACGGGGGTGAACAAACGCTGAGAAAGCGGTGAGATTTCCCCGGGGTCGTCAGGCGAGCCTGCGCAACCAGTCGGCGGCTGCCTCGATCGCGTCGGAAAGGGCGTCAGCGTTCGTTCGCCCCGACGCCTTCCGCACCCGGAGCGAGTGATCGGCATCCTCGATCTCAACCGTCGTGAACGCCGGCAGCGGCCGCACCCACCGGTTGTAGAGGTCCATAGTCGCCAGTGCGTCGCGGGTCCCGACGATGGACAGTACCGGGACGGTGATGTCGGGCAAGTGATCCTTGCGGAGCTTCTCAGGACGACCGGCGGGATGGAGCGGATATGAAAACAAGATCAGTCCGGCCGCCGGCTCCCCTCCGGCGACGAGCATCGATGCGATCCGTCCGCCCATCGAGCGGCCGGCCAGCACCATCTCAGGATCTACTTCAGCGCGACACCAGGCGGCGGCCGCCGCGTGACAGGCGAGCAACCGGGACGGTGAGTCCGGGCTCTTCCTACCTGCCTCGGTGTAGGGGTAGTTGAACGTGACCACCGGAAACCCGGAAGAAGCGAGACCGTCTCTGAGCGCAACCATCATCGGATGGTCCTGATTGGTCCCGGCGCCGTGCGCCAGCAGGACGCCCGGCGTGCCGGGGTCGCCGGCGGGCTCGAAGCGCCCCGTGACCGAGCCGCCCTCCCATGGAATCGTGACGGTCCTCACAGCGCCGAATCGGTTTCTTCCCCGACTGCGAAGACGCCCGAGTGGTCGCCTCGCAGCGGGGCCTTGAGAACCTTGCCGGCCGGGTTCCTCGGCAGGGGTTTCGTTTGGAACTCCCAGAACGCCGGCACTTTGAAGTCGGCGAGTTGCGAGGCTGCGAACGCCCTGAGATCGTCTGCGGACGGCGACATGCCAGCCGCCACCACAACGATGGCTTTGAGTTCCTCACCGAGGTCCTCATGAGGGACGCCGACCACCGCTACTTCGGCGACGGCGGGATGTGCTTCGAGGACCGACTCGACCTCGACGCAGTAGATGTTCTCTCCGCCCCGGATGACCATGTCCTTGGCCCGGTCGGTGATGTAGACGAAGCCTTCATCGTCGACATAGCCGACGTCGCCGGTCCGGAACCATCCGTCGACGAAGGAGCGGGCGTTCTCCTCCGGGCGTTCCCAGTAACCGGGAATGACGTTCGGGCCCCTCAGCCAGATCTCGCCCGTCGAGCCCACCGGGAGCGGAGTGCCGTCGAATTCAGCGATTTTGACCTCGTTGACGGGGGACGCCTGGCCAACGGATGATGGGTGCTCCTGATAGTCGAGGCCACCCGTGGCGGTGGCGATGGCCGAGGTTTCGGTGAGCCCGTAGGCCGTCGAGACCTTCCGGCGAAGATTAGGGAAGGCGCCGTTGATCTTCTCGAGGAGGGCGGCAGACGCCGGCGCGCCTCCGTACCCGATGGTCGTGACGCTGGAGAGATCGAAACGCTCATGCACGCCGCCGTCGATCAACCGGGCCATGATCGTGGGAACCCCACCGATGGCCGTCACCCGTTCGCGTTCGATCACCGCCGCTGCCGCGTCTGCCTCGAACTTGCCCGGCGGGAGAAACACGAGCTTGTGGCCTCCAAACATGAACGGAACCATGTAGGTGAAGTTGGCGGTGGCATGGAACAGGGGGATGATGCAGAGGTAGGAAGCCTTTTCTCCGCCCGGTGTTTCGCCGGCGGCGATCGTCTGAGCACGGTTGAGCACTCCAAAATTCATCAGATTCGTGATGATGTTGTGATGAGTGTTCGCCGATCCCTTCGGTTTCCCGGTGGTACCGGACGTGTAGAAGAGCCCGGCCAGTTCGTCTTCCCCCCGTGCCTCCGCGAAGTCGAGCGGGGCCGGCTCACCGGCGGCCAGGTCGTCGAAGGAAACGGTGGCGTCCGGCCGGTCGCCCGGTCCCCATACCGCAATGCGGGCGGGCAGGAAGCCCGCCTCGACGGCTACCGCAGCCCGGCGGGCGTCGCACAACACGATGGTCGTTCCCGAGTCCTCGATCCCGAACTCGAGCTCGGCCGCCTTCCACCAGGCGTTGAACGGAACGACCACTCCCTGGGCGGCGACCACGGCCCAGTAGGCCACCACCCAGTCGGGTGCGTTGGCCCCAACGACGGCGACTCGATCGCCCGGTTCGATGCCGAATCGATCGTGCAACGCACCGGCGACGGTGAGCGCCCGGGTGATGGCATCGGCGAACGTGTAGCGCTCCTCACCCTGGACCAGGTACTCCAGGTCGCCGTTGGCCATGCCGATGGCCAGGAGATCGCGCAGATTGCGGGGCCGGTTCTTGTACACGCGCATCGGATGGCCGTGAACAACGGCCTCCTCCGTCTCGAACAGCTGGCCGGGACCGGTGAGTTCTTCGAGTATCGGTTCAACGTGCGCCATTCCGCCGAGCATAGGTTGCACATGACCAACCAGACTGTTTTCGCGCGGGATTTCCACCGCCGGTGGTGCGATCCCCGCGCGAAAACGGGTTTAGGGTGCGTCATGCGCATCGTTGTTGCCCGGGACCCGGCCGACCTGGCCGGGCAGGCCGCCGCCCGCATCGCCGGGCTCATCGCCTCGTCCGGACGTGAGCGTGTCTCGCTCGGGCTCGCCGGCGGTTCCACGCCGAGAGGCACCTATGAACGGCTGCGTGATCAAGCGGACATCGACTGGACCAGGGTCGACGCCTGGCTCAGCGACGAACGGTGGGTACCTCCCGATCACGAGGATTCCAACGGTTTGACGGCGCGGACGGCCCTGCTCGATCACGTTTCGGCGGCCTTCTTCGCGATTCCGTGGGGGGAGGGACGGCCGCCGCAAGCCGCCGCCGAGGAGTACGCGGCGACACTCACGCGCATTCTCGGAGCTGCACCGGACATCGTGCTCCTCGGTATGGGAGACGACGGTCACACCGCTTCGCTGTTCCCGGGCACGGCCGCCCTGGCAGAAACGGAACGCGACTACGTCGCCAACCTCGTGCCCGGCAGGGGATGGCGGCTGACTGCCACCCTCCCGCTGTTGCACCGGACCCGCCACCTCATCTTCCTCGTTGCCGGACGGGACAAAGCTTCAGTCCTGGCCAGGGTGATGGACGGTGAACCATTGCCGTCCAGGCTCGTCGCCGAAGGAGCAGAGGACGTCACCTGGCTGGTGGACGAAGCTGCCGCATCAGCGCTCGAGTAACCGCTCAGGTTCCGGCCAACCGCTCTACGACCGCGTCGAAGCCCTCCGACCTACCGGCAAACACCGTGACATACGACACACCGAGTTCTTCCCTGACCCGCTCGAGCCCCTCGGTGATCTCGTCGACCGTTCCGAAGAGGAGGAACGGACTGTCGAGAAGATCGGATGGATCGACCGCCAGTCCGTCTCCGCCCCATTCACCGGCCAGCGCCTCGGCGGCGGCGCGCCGATCATCGGTCACCAGTGCCCTCTGGACGAGCACATTGAGTTCGAGATCGACGAATCGATCCGCGGCGCCGGCCCGGACGTGCTCGATCCGATCGGCCAGCCCCGCCGTGGTGAAGTGAGACGCATCGGGGCCCCCTGCTCCACTCGTGAATCCCGTGAAGGCAACAATATCGGCCATCCGCGCCGCGGTGGTGAGCAGGCGGTCTCCGTTTCCACCGATCATGATCGGGAGGCCGGCCCCCTGCGGAGGAATCGGCTCCAGCTTCTCGGTGTGGACTGAGTAGTGATCGCCTTCAAACCCGACCGCTTCGCCGCCGAACAGTTTCCTCAGCACCGTCACCGCCTCGGCCAGCCGTTCGATCCGGATCCCCGGCCGATCGAACGAGATGCCCGCCGCCTCGTACTCGGGCACATTCCAACCTGCTCCCAGACCCAACTGGAGCCTGCCGTCGGAAAACAGATCCAGAGTGGCTGCACTCCTGGCCAGCAACAAAGGGTTGTAGAAGTCGTTGTTGATGACGTACGTGCCGAGCCTCAGCGAGGTCGACACATCGGCCGCCAGTTGGAGCGCAACGAAAGGGTCCAGTGCGCCGAGGTGGTCAGCCACCTGCAGGACGTCGTAGCCCACTGATTCGGCATGCCGGACGTGCTCTTCCCAGTCGGTCCGTCCTTCGGCAACGGTGCGGCTCAACCCGAAGCGGAATGGTCTCATTGCTCCTCGTCTCTTCGTTCGACGATCAGCCTACGCCCGGGCTCGCAGCACAACGCTCGACCTGCCATACACTCCTTGCGTGCTCCGCTCCTTACTCACCCTCCTTTTCGCCGTTATGTTGACCGCCGCCTGCGCCGGCAACGAGGCGACCTCCCGTTCTCCGTCGACCTCTGCCGTCGTGGAGGCGCCAACGCTACCCATCGCCACCATCGCACCGGCGGGGGGGACCATCGAGACCGACGAGCGGGTTCCGTTCACCGATTTGCTGGTGCTGGATGTGCTCAGACCTGCCGGTGACGAGCTGCTCCCCGTGGTCGTTCTCGTCCACGGTGGTGGTTGGGTGGGAGGCGAACGCTCCGATTTGGCAGGTCTCGCCGCGCTGATCGCCGGCGAGGGAGCCGTCGTGTACAACATCTCCTACCGGACGATCGCTCTCGGCGGTTCCTACCCCGGCACCTTCGAAGACATCTCGTGTGGAGTGCGCTTCGCACGGGACGCCGCCGACTCGTACCGAGGTGACCCGGGCCGGATCGCTCTGGTCGGCTACTCCGCCGGAGCGCACCTCGGCGCGGTTGTCGCCCTGGCGGGGGACGAATTCGAGGGAGATTGTCTAGCCGACGGGGGCTCGAGTCTTCCGGACGCGTTCGTGGGCGTCGCCGGACCGTACGACTCCGACCAGTTCTCACCGCTGCTCATCCCGTTCTTCGGTGGCGCTCCGGCCGAAGTCCCCGACACCTGGGCGGACGGCAATCCGTACACCTATGTCGATCGGCGCCCGGACCTCCGGATGCGCCTGCTGCAAGGAACCGCCGACCGAACGGTCCCACAGCAGTCCACCCTGGACTTCCACGAAGCACTCACCGGGGCGGGTCACGAGGTGCAGCTGACCATGGTGGAGGGAGCAGGCCACAATGAGATGGTGGACCCGGACGGATACGGGTCACTCGTCGCCGCAGCAGCACTCGAGTTGCTGCGCTGATTCCCGGCGCCGGAGGCGGGAACTGGCGCCTTCCCAACTCACCAGACCACCTCGCCGGGCAGCTCTATTCGGGGACCAACCTGGTCCTCAACTACCCTCGAAGCTGCGGATCGGGCTGCGCGGGCCGTACTTGGGTGCATGGATCCCGGCCTGCTTGAGCAGCCGGATCACCCTCCCCCGGTGGCCGCGATAGGGTTCGAGCAGCTCGAGCATGCGGGCGTCATCTGCCCGAGGCTCGCTCGCCAGCGCCCAGGCGACGGTATTCGGCAGGTGGAAGTCGCCAACCGGAACTGCGTCTGCATCACCAAGCGCCGCCGCCATCACGAAGGCGGCCGTCCACGGTCCGATTCCCTCGAAGGCCATCAACCGTTGCACCGCCTCATCGCGATTCATCGTCACGATCTCCTCGAGTCGCCCGATGCGAGCCGCAACGCTGCGGATGATGTCCGCCCGCTTCCGTTCGATGCCCAGCGGGTGATACTCGAAGTAGGGAAGCTCGGCGAGCACCTCCGCCGAGGGCGCAAGCCGCAGATCACGGGGTCCAGGAGCCGGCTCGCCGTGCACCTCGACAAGCCGCCGGTAGCCGCTATGCGATTCCTTGGTAGTCACCTTCTGTCCGAGGATCGTTGGAACCAGCACCTCGAATACCGACCGCGTCGCCCCAAACCGCACTCCGCCTGCCCGCACGTGGAGGTCGCGCAACCGCGGGTGATCCGGCCGGAAGGTGGTCGGATCATCGGAGAAGCCCAGCAGGTCGGGGACATGTGCCAACGCCCAATCGGCTCCTTCCCCCCAGGCCTCAGCATCGACGGCCCTCTCGCCTATTACGACGTGAAGGGTGACTGATCCCACCGGCGTTCGCGAAGCCCGCCATACCTCGCCCCGGTCGACCAGGCCGATGGATTGCGACGGTCCGAGCAGCGGACCGACCGTGCGGATCAGGTCGAGCGGGCCGGGGAGTTCGAATCGCCGGCGAAGCGGCTCAGACTCCATCGATCGTTTCTCGCATCAGCATGTCAACCACCGATTTGAGGGCCTCGTGCGGTTCGGCGCCGCCTTCCACAGCAGCCACGTAGGTGGCCAGCTGCCGGTCGGCGCTCGTTCCTTCTCTGGCAATCGTGGCCAGATGCTGCAGCTCTGCGGTCGTCCCGGTCTCTTCCGCTTCCCGCCACAGAATCTCGATGAGTTCGTCAGCCAGTTGCGCGTAGGGGACCAACTCGCCCCGCCCGTAGTCCATGAGCGACCCGTGCACCCCGTAGCGCTGTGCACGCCACGTATTCTCCGCCACGAGCATGTTGGCGTAGGTGCGCCAGCGCTGGTTCTTTCGCCGGCGGCGGTAGAGCATGCGGAGCAAGAGAACGAAGAGCGTGGCGATGGTCACTCCGTCGTCGATGCGGGTGCAGATGTCGGCGATGCGCATCTCGATGGTCGGATACCTGGCGCTGGGCCGGACATCCCACCACAGTCGGGTGGCGTCCTGCATGATGCCGGCTTCGACCAGCACGTTGACATGGCGCTGATACTCGCCCCAGCTCGAGAAGTGCTCCGGCAGGCCGGTGCGGGGTAACGATTTGAACACGGTCATGCGGTAGCTCTTGAGGCCGGTGTCGTTGCCGTGCCAGAAGGGTGACGATGTGCTGGCCGCCAGGATGTGCGGAAGGAAGTACGTGACCTGATTCATCAGGTCGATGCGCAGGTCATCGTCTTCAACACCGACGTGCACGTGCATCCCGCAGATAACGAGACGCCGGACGACGGACTGCATGTCACGTTCGAGCTCGAGGTAACGGTCCTTGTCGGTTGGCAGTTGCTCCCCCCAGCGGGCAAAGGGATGCGTACTGGCGGCGATCAGGCCCATGCCGTGGGTCCCGGCCACCTCGGCCACGTTCTGCCGGAGGCGACCGAGATCGGCGCGTGCTTCCTGGATGGTTGAACACACTTTGGTGCCCACTTCGATCTGTGAGCGCAAGAATTCAGGACCTACCTGATCCTGGAGGAGGTTCTGGCTGTCGACCATTACATCGGCGGGCGGATCCCGCACGAGATCCCTCGTCTCCAGATCGACGAGGAGGTACTCCTCTTCGATCCCCATGGTGAAGCTCGGCTCGGGAATAGGCACATCGGCTCCGTCGATCGGCGTTCTGCCACGTTACCTACTGCGCACCGTCATGCGCCGAACTGACGAGCTTTCCCGACGGTTCCGCCGATCATGTCCGGGAGTTCGAATTCGAGGTTGCGAATGTGCGGTCGTCCGTACGCGGCAAAGGCCACGAGCACCGTGCCGATCCCCATCAACACGAAGAGGAACCCGATCCCTCGGCCCGGCCCGGTCCCGATGATGGCTCCGACCGAATCCGCCAGCGCCCCACCCTCGGCTAATGCCGGCTCGAATACGTTGTCGGCCAGCGGTCCTGCCAGGAGATATGAGATGGGAGCGGCGAACTGCGCAAGCAGCCTTCGTACGGAGAAGACCCTGCCCTGCATATCGGGTGCCACCTTGGTGTGCCACAGCGCCTGGGACGTGCCGTTGACGATGGCAACCGTCGCCATGAGCGTGAAAGCCGATCCGGCGATCCACAGGACCGACGCTCTCACGCCCGTGATCGAGACGGCGACCCCGGAGATCGCCATGAAGCCGAGCATGCCGGGCACGCGGCGCTTCGGCCCACCCCACACACTCATCACGACAGACCCCACCAGCATGCCGATGCCGGCGATCGACATGATCCCGCCCGCCGCGGCTTCGTTCGAGAAACTGAGGAGCAGTGGCAGAAACAGGACGTTGGCGAAACCGAGAATGAAGTTGAGCAAGGCCGCCATGAGCAGGAACCCGAACAAACCGGGTCGTTCACGGATGTAGCTCCATCCGCGCCCGAATCCGCGCAGGAGCGGTTCCCCCTCGTCTTCGTCGGAGGTTCGTTCCGGACGCGGGATCCGCACCAACGACAGCGTGCCTACGGCCACGATGAACGTGGCCATATCGACGAGCAAGACCGCGCCGATCCCGGCCGTGAGGACGAGAACACCGGCCAACGCCGGGGCGGTGATGGTCCCGATGGCCGGACCGAGCTGGATCATTCCGTTGGCTCGACCGATGTGTTCTTTCGGAACCATCAGAGGTACCGAGGCGAGATAGGCAGGCTCCTGGAAGGCGTTTGCCATCGACCCGACGGCTGCGATCGGATAGATGTGCCACACCTCGAGGTTGCCGGTGAAGTACAAGGCGGCCGCGGCCATCGTGGCCAGGCCGGCTGCTGAGTCCGCCAGCAGCATGACGATCCTCCGGTCCATCCGATCGACCAGTGGTCCGGCGAATGGCGTTATCGCCATACCGGGAACGCTGGCCGCCAGCGTCAGGACGGCCAGCAGGGTGACGCTATCGGTCTCGACATACACCCAGATGGCCAGCCCGAATCCGGTCAGAGTTGAACCGGTGACCGAGATGAGTTGCCCGATCCAGACGATCAAAAACGTCCGGAACCCGCTTCGTTGGTTGCTCATCTGCCTCTTTCACCATTCTGACATCGAAATAATGTCAGAATGGTGTCATCATGTCAAGGGCTCAGCTGAGCTCGCCGAGCAAACCCTGTATGTCGCCGTACGATTCTGCATAGTCCGCCATGCTGCGCTCGATCACCTCGTGCGCTTCTTCGCGGCCGTACACGTGGGTGATCTCCGTTTTGCGCGTGCCGGGTCCCGGAGCCTGCTTGTAGGTCAGGAAGTAGTGCTTGAGACGGTCGATGAGCGCCGGCGGACACTCGTAGATGTCCTTCATGTGCCCGTATATGGCGTCGCCCCTCATGACGGCGATGATCTTGTCGTCGGCCTCTTCGCCGTCGATCATCCGCAATCCGCCGATCGGTACGACGGGCAACAGGATGTCGCCGTGTGTGATCGACTTCTCGGCCAGAACGCAGACATCGAGGGGATCGCCATCACCCACGATGCCGGTGCGCGAGGCGCGCTCCATGCACAACTCGGCGATCCGTTCTCCACAGTACGTCTGTGGAATCAACCCGTACAACGTCGGATAGACATTCGAGAACTGCTGCGGCCGGTCGACCTTGAGAATGCCGGTCTCCTTGTCCAGTTCGTATTTGACGGTGTCGGAAGGGACGATCTCGATATAGGCGGTGACGGTCGCAGGAGCCCCCGCGCCGATCGGAACACCGTGCCACGGATGAGAACGTAGCAATCTGGAGTAGAGCTGCGGATTAATGCTCACGACGCCTCCACTTCATCCACCACACCTACGACAATCGCCCGAATCGGCGCCACCTTCTCGCCCATGATTTGCCGGGCGCTCGTACCCTCATCGAGGATGAGGACCGTTTCGCCCGCCCCGGCATCGACCACGTCGACGGCGATGACGTAGCCGCCCGTCGGCTCACCGGTCGGGTCGACGTAGTCGCAGAGCAGGAGCCGTTGCCCATCGAAGATCGGTGCGCTGATCGTGGAGACGACCGTGCCGACCACTCTGGCGATCTTCATGCGGACTCCCCTTCGGGGTACCCGAACCTTGTACGGCGCAACCCGCGACCCGCGACTCGCGACTCGAGATTCATGAGCCCTCCAGGGTCACGTCATCAACGATGCCGACAATCGCGTGGTCCACCGGCACGAATGGTTCCGGCATGGCCTGGGCAGCCTCGCGCGAATCGACGATATAGACGAGTTCGCCGGGTCCGGTCATCGCTACCCCGTCGGCGGCTACCACTGCCCTGCCGGTCGGCTCGAGTTCCTTCGTCAGCGGCTGCACGATGAGAAACTTCACCCCTTCGAGGTTCGGGGTCTTTTCGGTAGCCACCACCGTCCCGATGACACGGCCTAACTGCATGAACCCCCCCGACGGGTATCTTGTTCCGCGGACGGTGTTTGCCGGTTGGCCCCCCTACCTCCGCCTCCGCTTCGCTCCGGCGCAGGTACCTTCCCCCCTCCGGGGGGACCGACCCAGTTGCGACCTCCCGGCGACTCGAAGCGTCGCACAGAACCGCTGCAGATCGCACCCCGGCTCACTGGGTTCCACCTCGCATCCGCGGGCGGAATCGACCGTCGGCTACCAGGTTCTCGTCCATCTCGGCATGGATCTGGGCAATCACCCGCCGGGCGACGAGCTGATCGGGCACCCGATCGGAGCCGATCTCGACGGCCGCTTCGACCTCGGCGACCGGGCCGTCGAACAGGAGGTATCCCTTGCCGCCCAATCCATCTGCCATGCGGATCTCCCGCAACGTGACCCTCGCTCCCTTCACGCCGGCGTCTGCAGCTTCGATGATGGCCGCCACGGTCGTCGTCTCAATGACACCAAGCGCTTCACCATCACCGGCGTGGCGAAACCCGGCCAGCGCCGCCACCACGTCATCGTGCACATCACGCAGCACCATCTCGTCGATCAGGTGCTCGGACCCCACGAGGCGGCCTGCCTCGAGCGCCTCTTCGACATCGGCCACCCGGCCACCAACCAGCACCAGGTACTTCCCGGGATGAACCGTCCCGGCTTTGATCACATCGAGCGGTGCCCGTTTGATCATGGCGTCGCCGGTTTCGATGCCGATTGCAATCGAGTCGAACTCGAGGAGAGCGACGGCCGGCTGCATGGGCATTAGACAATCCTCAGGGCACCGACCACGGTGACCCGGCGCTCCCGCGAGAAGGTACGCGGGCGGGTGAGGCCATCACCGGTCGGACTGGCGATCGAGAACGACGAATACCCCTCGCCTCCCTCGCCGAGGCCGGCATAAAACGGTCCGTTGGCCACGAAGATCGAGCAGTTCATCGCCTTGGCCATGCGCGTGATGGTTTCGACGTTGGTCGAGTGGATGCCGGCGGTGTGCCGGAAACCGTGCTCGACCTCGACGGCGAGGTCGATGGCCACGTCAACGTTCGGAACCCGGACCACCGGGAAGACCGGCATCATCTGCTCCGTCCAAACCAGACTGTGCTGGCGAGGTACATCGGCGACGATCAGGCGGACATCGTCGGCAACCTGCACGCCGATTTGGGCCAGGATCTCGGAGGCGTTCTTGCCGATCCACTGCGGGTTGATGACGCCGGGTTTGTTCGGCTGGCCGAGTTCCCGAAAGATGACTCGCTCGAGTCGCTGGAGTTCATGCTGCTTGAGCAGGTACGCCCCGCTGTTCGCCATGGCCCGCAGGAGGCGGTCGGCGACTGAGTCGACCACGATCGCTTCCTTCTCGTCAACACAGATGATGTTGTTGTCAAACGATGCACCGGCCACGATGGCGGCAGCTGCCCGGTCGATATCGGCGGTCTCATCGACCACCGCCGGCGGATTTCCCGGCCCGGCCGCCACCGCCCGCTTGGACGTCTGCTGCGCCTCGCGCACCACACCCGGACCACCGGTGACGAGGAGGACCGGTACGTCGGGATGGTGCATCAACGCTTTGGCAGAGTCGATCGTTGGATCGGGGATGGCCGTGATCAGATCCGGCGGGCCGCCGGCTGCCTCGATCGCCCGGTTGAGCAAGCGGATGTTCTCGGCTGAGACCCGCTTGGCGTTCGGATGAACATTGAAGACGGCGGCGTTGCCGGCGGATACGATGGCTATGGCGTTGTTGATGATCGTCGACGTTGGATTCGTGGTCGGCGTGATGGCGCCGACCAACCCGAACGGCGCCCATTCGATCACTGCCATGCCTCGATCGCCGCTGATAGCTACCGGTTCGAGATCCTCGGGACCTGGTGTCTTGAGTGCAACGACCCTGTTCTTGCGGATCTTGTCCTCATACCTCCCCAGCCCGGTCTCGGTATGGGCCAGCAAGGCGAGTTGCTCTGCATGCTCGAGCATGGATTTCCGCATGGACGCCACGATCGCTTTGCGGGTCTCGAGGCCCATGGCCGCATAAGCTCGGTGGGCTCGACCGGCGGCGGCCACCGCTTCGTCGATGGTCCGGTAGATGCCGTCGCCTAACTCAGCTTCCGAGGCTGCCAGCTCCGCCTGAGCACGCAGCGTCGATGCCGGACGGTCCGATGAGGAAACCTCGCCGAGCCTCCGATCGACCCGGTCGATGATCGCCCGGATCTCTTCGCTGGTGAGACGGCTCATGGATTACTTGTGGTAGCGCTCATCACCGCCGACCTCCCAGGTGTCGACAATCGCCATGACCACCGCGTCACACGGCCGTTCGTGTGTGAACTCGGTCTGCCTTGCCGAGCTGCCGGTTGCATAGAGAACGACCTCCCCGACGCCGGCCCCGACCGCATCGGCGGCTACCACGTAGCCGCCGGTTTCTGTGTTGTCGACGTCGAGTTGGCTGAGCACGAGGAACTTGAGCCCCGATAAGCGCGGCTCTTTCCGGCTGGCGACGAGGGTGCCAGATACACGTCCGAGGAGCATGCGCTCCCTCCTTACTCCTTGCCTGCCTCGTCGGCACGGCCGAGCGGGAGCACGAGATCGATGTTGGTGTGCGGACGGGCGATGACATGGCTTGCGACCACTTCACCGACACGCTCGGCGCCGCGTACGCCTGCCTCTACGGCCGCCTTCACGGCTGCGACATCACCGCGGACGACGGCGGTCACGTAGCCGCCTCCCGTCTCCTCATAGGAGACCAGTTCCACTTTGGCTGCCTTCACCATCGCGTCGGCAGCTTCGACCATTGCTGCGAAGCTTCTCGCTTCGATCATTCCAAGGGCGTCGGCCATTGGCTCTCCTCCTCGTCGTTATTGCTCGCGGCCTTCCAAACCTTCCAAAGCGGCAACGGCCGCCCTCCAACCCACGTCGATGTCCGCTTCCTCTCCACCGAGGTAGACCCGGCCCATCGACCCGAATGCCCGCACCTCCAGCACGTTGATCTTGGAGGCTTTCTCGGCCTCGTTGGCGGCCAGCGCCGCGTAGGCGGCCGGCTCACACTCGAGCACGTAGAGCGTCTGCCCCGGGATGATCATGTTCCCATGTCGCATCCGGTTGATCAGTTGCGCCTGATGATCGTCGATTCGGCGAACGATCTGACTCGAGAGAATTTTCGGCTTCAGGCGATCCGACTCGGCCAGGCCGATCGCATCGAGGATCGCAGCCCCCGCCCCCCGGGCCTCCGCCTGCTCAGGCGAGTGGATCTCGAGAAGTCCGTAGTAACGCTCGACGATCTGCATGCCGGGCTTGACCTGATTCGACTTCAAGGCGATGTCGGTGACACGGTTGATCTCGATTCCAGGCGCGATCTCGACGAACAGTGATGCATCGTATGCGAGCGGCAAGAACCCCTGGGCAGTCGTGCCGATGAACGCCGCGTACTGCGGTTGAAGGCTGTCTAGAAAGACGAAGGACCGCAGGTCAATATTGCTCACTCGATGTTCCTCCCGTGACGATTGAGATACCGGCCGAAGCGCCGATTCGAGTGGCGCCGGCCGCGATCATCTCTTCGGCATCTGCCCGGTTGCGGACACCGCCAGACGCTTTGACTCCCATGTCCGGTCCAACCGTCTCACGCATGAGCAGCACGTCATGGACCGTTGCTCCCCCACCGGCGTATCCGGTGGATGTCTTGACGTAATCGGCCTTGGCTTCCTTGGCCAGGTGAGAGGCCATGACTTTCTCCTCGTCCTGGAGGAGGCTGGTCTCGATGATCACCTTGTTGATGGCCCCGACCTCGTGGCACGCATCCGAGACCCGGGCGATGTCCTCTCGAACTTCATCGAATTGACCCGATTTGAGGGCTCCGATGTTGATCACCATGTCGATCTCACGGGCGCCGTCCCGCAGCACTCTGCGGGTTTCCATGGCCTTGATGTCCGGGGTGGTCGCTCCGAACGGGAACCCGACGACCGAGGCGACCCGGACATCGGTGCCGCGCAGGTTGGTGGCCGCCCGCTTCACCCAGGCCGGGTTCACGCACACGGCGGCAAATCCGTAGTCCATGGCTTCTCTACAGAGCAGGTCGATGTCATCGGCTGTGGCATCGGGTTTGAGCAGCGTGTGATCGATGAACTTGGCGAGGTCGAGGGGAACCTCCGCGCCGTTTCCCCGGTAACTGACCCGCCCGGCCCCATTGGCGACGATCTTCCGCACCTTGTCGGGGCTGTGGGCGGCGCAGGCACCTTCGCAGTCGGCATCAGGGTCGGTGGAACCAGACAGCGCAGCCAGCACTTCTGCGGTCACCGCCTCAATGAGTTCTTCGCGATTCATGTTTCATCTCTCACATAGCGCTGCTCGTATTCCATCATCTTGGTGATGCGGGCAGCATGCCGGCCGGGTGCCCACGGCGTGGCGAGCCATTCCTGTGTGATCTGCCACGCTAGCCCGTCGCCGATCAATCCCGCTCCAAGCGTGAGGATGTTGGCATGATTGTGTTCCCGACTGTTGCGGGCGCTCGAAAGGTCGTAACAGAGAGCTGCACGCACTCCGGGGACCTTGTTGGCCACTATGGCAGACCCGATGCCGGCGCCGTCAATGATGACACCGTAGGTTGCCTCGCCGTCCGCCACCTTGCGGGCCACCTTGTGGGCGATGTCCGGATAATCCACCGGATCTGCGGAATCCGTACCGCAGTCGATCACCTCGTAGCCGGCCTCCTTCAGCCGAAACCCGATCCGTTCCTTGAGCGGATATCCACCATGATCGGCTCCGACAGCAATCACGGGGTGCTCTGCCTGCTCCCCGCCGGGTGGCGTGGCGTCGTCCGGGACGAGGCCTTCGACGACGCGTCGAACGACCTTACGAATCTCTGCTTCATCTGGCATGTAGGGGGAATCCTAGGGACCCGACGCCGCGTTGCACGACAACGGGGCGGTCAGCCCTGGTCGAACCCGGTTGGGGCACATAGCCCCGGTTCGGCCACCCAGTCGGAATTGGCGTCTGAGGCCACCTTCACGGGGTCGTGATCTTCAGGCAAGAGGCAGTACAGGAACGGGTTGCCGGTGTAATCGGGGTTCTCTGATTGCCCGCCCAACCATATCTCGCAGTATCCGTCGGCCGTCGCCGAAGTCACCACGAATGCCGACCAATCGTTGCCGCCGGCCGTCCAGATGACCCCCTCGCACCCGTCCGGTTCAATGGTGTAGGGGTCGGAGACCACGTGGACCGCTTTCTTCTCAGCCGCCTCGAAGATGGTGAGCAACGGCACGGCCGGGAACGGGACGAGGGGTCGGGTCGGGGTGGTGGTAGTGGTGGAGGTCGTCGTCGAAGTCGACGTCGTTGTGGTGACCATCGTGGCGCTGCTGTGCTGGGCAACCCGCAGCACGCCGGATCCGGCCGTGGCGTCCCTCGGAATGACCCCCGGTCTCGTCGTCACGGTCACATCGAGCACCTCGAGGCGTTCGGTCGTGGTGGTGGCGGGCGCTCCCTCGGATTCGACGGTTTCGCAGGCGGAAGCAACCAGTGCAACCAGCACCGCCGCCACGACCAGCCTCATCGCCTGTGACCGTTTCACCACTCTGAGTCTATCTAACTCATGGCGAGTTTGATAGGGGAACACGAACTAGTTCCAGCTTCTGAGTTCCTGGTTCGATTGAGCTGTCGTATCCTGGCGGCGATGACAGATTCACGACGACCCGTCCCCAGCCAGCAAACCAGACCGGCCGACCCGCTCCCCCAGGACACGTCAAGCAACGAACGCTGGGTCGATTTGCACGACGCCGGAGAACTCACCGGGATCCCCGCTTCGACCATCCGGAACTGGGCCCGCAAGCAGCGCATCGATTCACGCTTCGAGCTGGACGAGACCGGAGACCGGAGATACGTGGAGTTGTCCGAGGTGATCGCCTGGGCCGATCACCTGGGGCGCCAGCACACCCAGGTCGCGAGTCGCGAGTCGCGGGTCGCTAGTGAAGAAGTTCCGAGTCGCGAGTCGCGAGTCGCGAGTCAAGAAGTTCCGAGTCGCGAGTCGCTCGTCGCTAGTGAAGAAGTGGACGCGAGCGGGTCGGACGCGTCTGACGAAGACAAGGACGAAGACGAAGACAAGGACGAAGACGGAGACGAAGACGTACAGGCACAGTCGACGGAACCTGCCGAAGAGGCTCCAACTGGCGACGAGCAACCGGCGACCGATCACCCTGAAACACAACCAATCGTTTCACAGCCGGTCACGCCCGAGGTCCCTGAAGGCACGATGCTGGTTCCGCTGGATGCGTGGAACAAGATGCTCAACCAGTTGGGCAACCTCCACGAGGCCGGCCAGCAGTTGGCGGATGCCAGGGAACGCGCCGCCAAAGCCGAGACCGAGGTGGTGTTCCTCCGGGAGCGCTTGGCGGAACTCCGTGGACAAACGACGCCGGCGACTCCGGATCCCGTGGAGGATCAGCCGGCCGCCGACGAGGCCGGATTCGACCCGCTCTGGGTAGACCTCTACCGACGCTGGAACCGGCGCCGCTCCCGCTGATCGAGTTTTCTCGGCAATGCAATGGCGCGAATTCCGTACACAGCATTGCGCAGAAATCAACCCGGGTTTTCTCGGCAATGCAATGGTGCGAATTCCGTACACAGCATTGCGGAGAAATCGGGTCAGGGTTTGCGGGCGGTGACCCTGGCGCTCCAAACGTTGCCCGCCACCGACTCGGCCACCTTGGCGACGTCGGTCTGTCCGGAGCCGCAGCACCCGGAGGCGGGCTCGCCGAGAAGCTCAGAGACGAGCAGCGCCTCCATCTGGGCCGTGTCGTACGGCAACCGCTCCTCGACTTGCACGTCGACCAGGCCGGCCGCCGCTAATCCACGCAGGTAGTCGGATTCATTGATCGCCCCGCTGATACACGAGTTGTATAGGGTTTCGTCCGCTCGCACCCAGTCGGGCAATGCCTCGGCGACGATGTCCGACACCGACATGCGGCCTCCCGGCTTCAAGACGCGCGCAATCTCGGCGAACACACGATCCTTCTCCGGCGAGAGGTTGATCACGCAATTGGAAATGACCCAGTCGACCGAGGCATCTTCGACCGGCAGTTCCTCAATGATCCCCTTCCGGATCTCCACGTTCTCGAGACCGGCGGCGGCGATGTTCTCCCGGGCCCTCGCAATCATCTCGTCGGTCATGTCGATACCGATGACCGAGCCGGTCGGCCCGACCTTCTTGGCGGCCAGCAGCAAGTCGATCCCCGCCCCGGACCCGAGGTCGAGGACGGCATCGCCCTCGCCCATGGCGGCGAACGCCACCGGGTTGCCACAACCAAAGGAGTTGACGACGGCGTCGGCCGGCAACTCGCGCAGCAGGGCCTCGTCGTAGCCGGCCAGCTTGGCTGCCACGCCCTTCGGTGCAGCACCGCCGCAACAGCTCTCAGCCTCGACTGCCTCTGCATATGCCTGCGAGACTTGTTTGCGGGTGAGTTGGACATCAGTCATCGAACGACTCCTCTTCGGTGGGACAGCAAGACTCGAGTGCGTCTGCCATTGTTCTCAGCTGTGCGGCGAGTTCCATGCGGGGGACGCTGTAGTAAACCTCACGTCCCCGTTTCTCGGCGGTCAGCAGACCTGCATTTCGCATAGTGGCCAGGTGACGCGAAACGACCGACATATCCACGGAACAGCAGGCGGCCGCCTCCGATACAGTGCTCGGCTCTGCCCGTTCGGACAGTGTCGTCAAGAGGACGAGCCGGTTCGGATCGCTCAACGCTTTGAAGAGCTCCGGTTGCACCAGGACGCTGAGATCGTCGCAGTACTGGGACGACGTGTCGGACGGATTCTTGCTTGTTTGCGTCATTATGCAAATGATATCAAGATCGAGACGCCACTGTCAAGCTGCTCTCTACCGGGAGTCAACCAGTGTCGGCCGCCGCACCGTGGCCCTCCACACATGGCGGCTACTCCCCCGAACGCCAGGCGTCCTTGACCTTCATCCGTTGACCGATGTGGAGGATGCCCCCGGAATAAAGGCGTCCGGCCAGGCGGATCATGCCGTACGTGGCGGCGGTCATTACCAGCACCGACAGCGCCAGCTCCCACCATGCAATGGCCGACTGCACGGTTCGGATGGGCACGACGAATGGCGCCGTCGGAGGGATGAACGTCGTGATCCGGGCCACCATTCCATCGGGATGCTCGAGCGCCTGGAAGGCCACCATATAGCCGACCACTCCGACGAGCGTCAGGGGAGTGGCGACGCTCTGGGCGTCCTCCATCCTCGAAACCAGGGCGCCGAACCCTGCATAGGCCACCGCGTAGAACCCGAAACCGAGGACGAACCACAACACCAGCGAAGCGGCCACCGAGACCGTCACCCGGGGAAGGTCGAACAGATCGACTGACAGCGCGGCCACCAGCCCGGATACCGACACGAGCACGAGTTGCATGAGTCCCAGCAAGCCGATGCCGAGCACTTTGCCCGCCAGCAGATGATGGGGCCGCAGAACCGCCAGCAAGACCTCCACGATTCGGTTCGACTTCTCCTCGATCACTCCGTTCAGAGTCCAGGCTCCATAACTGAGTATGGCCAGGTAGAGAAGGAACATCGCAACGAAGCTGACCGCCTGATTCGTGCCTCTATTCGGGTCTTCGGGCTCGAGCCCTCGCACGGTGAGCGGCTCATCGCTCAGGATCTGCGCCAGTTCGTCGGCTCCGACTCCGGCATCGGCCACTACGTCCTGGAACTCGAGCGTTTGCGCCGTCCCGTTGAGGAGTCCAAGCAGACCCGACTCGCCGGTCAGGAAGATGCCCGGAGACGCTGCCTGCTCAACCACGATCTCGGCTCCATCGACCAGCAAGGCATCAATGTCCCCGCCGGCCACCGCGGCCTCGCCGCCGGCCACAGTGCCGTACTGCTCGGTGTCGACCGACACGCCGGAAGCCTCGGCCAGCACTTCGAGAGTGGGCGCGAATTCCGCGTCGATCTCGCCGACCAGGCCGAGCCGATAGGTTGCCTCGTCACTGCCACCGAGGATCGACGGCAGGACGATGGCGGCGACCGTGGCGAGGATCAGTACCACCGTCGTGATCCGGTAGGTCCGCCCTCTCGATCGCTCTCGCAACTCGCGGCGCGCAACCAGCCAGATGGCCCGGCGGCCGGTCACAATGCCACCGCTTCCAGAAACACCTCGGAGAGCGTCGGGGCCTCGAACGACACGTGGGTCACGGTGCCCGCCCGGGCCGCCAGCGTCAGCAATTCATCGATCGGGAAGCCGCGGTCGACCACCAGCGCGACCAGATCGCCCTGAACTGAACTGCTCACAATCTGCGACGACTGCGGGAGCCACGACCCGTCGCTTCCGGCGACCTGCACTTCGACCCGCCGGTGCAGCGCCCGTTCCTTCACTGCCTTGACGTCCCCTGAGAGCACCACCTTCCCTGCATGGATGATGGCTACCTCTTCGCATAGGTCCTCGACCAGGTCGAGCTGATGGCTCGAGAACACCACCGTCTTCCCGGCCGCCGCCTGCCGCTTCAAGGTGGCGCCGAGGGCCTGGACGCCGAGGGGGTCAAGGCCGCTGAAGGGCTCGTCGAGGACCAGCAGATCAGGGTCGAATACGAGGGCAGCGACCAGTTGGATGCGTTGTTGATTGCCGTGGGAAAGCTGTTCGAGCCGATCCTGGGCTCGCTCGCTCAGCCCGAACTCCTCCAGCCAGCGATCCACAGAATGAACGGCATCCTCAACCGCCATCCCGTGTAGCTCGGCGAGATAGACCAGTTGGTCGCGCACCTTCATCCGCGGGTAGAGACCACGTTGCTCCGGCATATACCCGAAGGTCCGCCTGGTTCGCTCATCGATCGGAGCGCCTCGCCACGAGACACCGCCCGCGTCCAGGGCCACCAGACCGAACACCGACCGCATGGCGGTCGTCTTCCCTGCCCCGTTCGGCCCCAGAAACCCCAGCATGCGGCCGGGGGCGGCCGTCAAGGTGCACCCGTTGAGGGCTACAACATCGCCGTAGCGTTTGACGAGTCCTTCGAGCTGGAGCATGCGGTCAAGAGATTACGACCTCAGAGCACCAGGCAAATACCAATCGCCTGGCGGGGGCCGCGGTCGGGGTCAAACCCGACGAACAACTTGGATTCCGGACCTCACTAACGTCTCATCCATGCAACGCCTCTGGACTCTTGCTGCCGTGCTGATGTTGGCTGCATCCGCCTGCACCGGACCCACAACCAGCCCACCGTCGACCGCGCAAACCCCCGACGTGACCTCCACAACCACCACGACCACGGCCCCCGGCCCGGAGTCGCCGGATCCGTCGTTGCCGGACCCGGTCGACGTCGCCGAGCAGGGGTGGGGAACGACCGCCGGGTTCACCAGGAGCGACCTCGACGAGTCCGATCTGGCGTCCGTCGACTCCAGGCTCAGATCTGTCATGGGCAGCGTCATCGAGGGCCTCAGCTACGCAGGCCTGGAACCTGATGAAGGGGGCGACCTCGTCATCGGCCTCTCGATGAGCCCTGCAGTGTTCCTCCAGGGCGATCCGTTCCTGGCTCCGGGTCTAGCCGGATCATTGGCCGGGCCGTTCGCCGATGTCGAGGACATCACGGTCGAGGGAACGGCCGCCTACCGCGTCTTCCTGGCCGATTCCTGGTGGTATTTCTGGGCGTCGAACACCCACCTCTACGCAATGATCGGCGCCGAACCGGAAACTGAGAGAGCGTTGGCCGCCACGATCGCGGGCGCCGACGAGCCGTACCGCTGGCAAACGGGCGACTGTCTGTGGTTCGGAACCGGGGAGGACACCGTCATGCCATTCGCCCCGTACGGACGGAACCATGTCATCCCATGCACCGGACCGCACACCCACGAGGTGATCTACGCGAGTACGACGGACTATGGACCCGAGGACGACTACCCGGGCGAAGCGTTCTCAACGGAGGTCGAGCGGTCGTGCGGTCTCGCCTTCCGCAACTACGTCGGCGTCGACTGGTCGGACTCGAAGGCGACGGCCGTCCGCTACCTGCCCGACCTCACCGAGTGGGACGAAGGCGACCGGTATATCGCATGCGTCGCCGAACTGACGGATCCAACCGGTGGCGCCACCCGGTTGACCGGGACCCTGGAAGGACTGGGCGAGGCCAGCCTGATCGAGAGATCAGCCGGGGATTGCCACATCGCATCATTGAACGCAGACCCGGTCGATTGCCGGTTGACACACACGGCTCAGTTCATCGGTTACCTCGAGGATGCGACGCCTCCCGACACGCCCTATCCAGGAATCAGCAACCTCTTCGAAAGCGAGCAACCTGCTTGCGACGGACTGCTCGAGGAGTTCTCGACGCGGCTCGAAAAGGACGGAGCCCGGATCTCAGCTCACATCGTCCCGCCGTCCGTCGTCGAATGGGAGGACGATCTCCGCAGGTACCGGTGCTACGCCTTCGCGGTGGACGCGGAGGGCCGGCGCCTCGAGATCTCCGGCAGCTTCGACGGCGAGTGGACCATCGTCCGGTTCTCCGAAGATGACCTGACCGCAGAGGTTCTGAGTTCCAGGTTCTGTTTCTGTGACAACGTCTAATCCGACTTCCCGTCGTCGTGTCTTTGGTACCCTCCCGCTATGACTGATCGCCATGTTCTCGTCGCCGTTGGCTGGCCATATGCCACGGGATCTCTTCATCTCGGGCATGTTGCCGGCGCCTACCTTCCACCAGATATCTTCGCCAGGTACCACCGGATGGCGGGGAGCAAGGTGCTCATGGTGTCCGGCAGCGACGTGCACGGAACGCCGATCACGGTGAAAGCAGACGAAGAGGGCGTGACCCCCCAGGAGATCGTCGACCGCTACCACCCCCGGTTCCTCCGCTACTGGGAGCAACTGGGCATCAACTTCGACCTCTTCACAACCACCGGAACCGATAATCACAAACGGGTCGCTCAGGGTTTCTTCTTGAAGTTGCTCGAGAACGGCTACCTCTACAAGCACACCACGAGTCAGTTCTTCGACGAAGTAGTGCAACGGTTCCTGCCGGACAGGTACGTCGAGGGGACCTGCCCGCATTGCGGGTCCACGGATGCCAGGGGCGACCAGTGCGACAATTGCGGGAAGACGCTCGACCCCCACGAACTGGTCGAACCCCGATCGAGGCTGTCCGGAACGACCCCGGTCGAGCGAGATACCGAGCACTACTACTGGAAGCTGAGCGCCTTCCAGGGACCGTTGTTGGAATGGCTTCGCTCACGCGAGGGCTGGCGGCCGCACGTAGTCAACTTCGCGATCGGGATGGTGAAAGACGGTCTGCACGACCGCGCCTTCACCCGCGATCTCGATTGGGGCATCCCGCTGCCGGTTGACGATCTGGGAGAGGGCAAGTCCATCTACGTGTGGTGGGAGGCCGTCATGGGTTACTTCTCGGCACCGCAGGAGTGGGCCCAACTCCAGGGAACGCCGGAGGCATGGAAAGACTGGTGGCTCAACCCGGAGGCGGAGACCTACTACTTCATCGGCAAGGACAACATCCCGTTCCACGCGGTCTACTGGCCCGCCCTGTTGATGGGCCACGGTGGCCTCAACCTGCCCACCAACGTACCCGGCAACCAGTACGTGACGTTCGGCGGCTCGAAGGCATCGAAGTCGCGCGGTGTCGGACGTTCGCTCGATTGGTACCTCGAGCGGTTCGAGCCGGATGCTCTTCGGTATGCAATCGCCGCAATCCTCCCCGAGCACAACGACACCGACCTCTCCGACGAAGAGATCGCTCGCCGGGTCAACGAGGAGCTCGTGGCCACCTGGGGCAACCTGGTCAACCGTGTTCTTGCCATGACCTACAAGCATTTCGATGGGACGATCCCTGCCCCCGGCGAACTCGAAAACGGCGACCGGGCTCTGCTCGACTCGGTGGACGCAGCCCTTGCCGAGGCATCCGCCCAGTTCGAGAAGGTGGAGCTGCGCGGCGCGCTCCGGGCAGGCATGGCGGCGGCTTCGCAGGCCAACGCCTACCTGAACGAGACCGCGCCCTGGACCACGGCCAAGACCGACCTGATTCGCACGGCGACGACCTTGCATACGGCGTTGAGTGCGATCAACGGCATCAAGACGATCCTGGCCCCGTTCCTGCCGTTCACTTCGCAACGACTCCACGAGATCCTCGGGCAGGAGGGGACGCTCGCCGAACACCCGTGGGAACGGGAACCGCTGGTGCCCGGGACCAGGATCGAACCACCCGTCCCGCTCTTTGCCAAGGTGGACGCCGACACGCTGGAGGACTAACCGGGCGCCCGGCCGGAGTCGCTCAAATGGCGGACTCGAGGACGAACACGCGGATGATGCGCCGGCCGGCCCGGGCCCGGTACTTGGCGTATCCGGGGTACACGGCCGCCGCCAGGCGGAACACCTCCTCGACCTCGCGTTCATCGGCTCGCCGGGCGGTGACTGCCACCGCCTTCTCCCGATAGCACACGATGCCCGAGGGATCGGCTTCGAGGTTGTAGACCCAGCCCGGCGTGGTTGCGAGTCCGAAATTCGAACCGATGACGGCCAGGCCGTCGCCGACCGGCACCCCGATCAACGGCGCCGTCCGCCTCTTCCCGCTCCTTGCGCCGGTCGTCGTCACCATGATCACCGGCAATCCTGCCAGTAGGCCCGGGACGGTCATCCGGCCCCTCGTCACCCGGAAGAGCGCCCTGTCCAGCGGCTCCAGGATCTTCGAGAGAATCCGGGCGACCGGGAAGGTGGACGCCAGCCGCTGCAGCAACCTCTGGAGACGATTGGCCGGCTCGATCTCGCAGCTGAGCTCATGCAACAGACCCATCGCGTACCTCGGCTTACCGCCGCTCGAGAGCCGTCCGAACGGAATCACTGATCGGTGCTCCGTGAGCCAGGCGAACGGGTGTGATCGAGACCCATCCTCTCGCCAGCGCCTCGACGTCGGTCCCCGCCACATCGCCGTCGATGCGGAGTCCGGTGGCAAAGTCATGAACGAAGCGGCCGGGAGATGCCTCACGGAAGATGTTGTCGTAGCCGACTTTGGCAATGTCGGTGACCCGGCGCGGTGCGTCGATCCCTACGTCTGCCGCGAAGTTGACGTTGAGCAAATCGACCGCAGCCGGGTAGCCGACCTCGAGAATCGACCGCAGCACATCGACCGCCACCTCCGACGCCGCTTCCCAGAACGGGGTCGAGTCGTCCGACCAGGCCAGCTCGGCCCAACCCCGATGATCTTTGATATCGCCGGTCGAGAACGCCACTGCCGGGATCCCGGCGATCCAGCCCTCGGCGGCTGCTCCGACGGTTCCACTGGAGAGGAAGAACCCCAGCCCGTTGTTGAGACCGACGTTGATGCCGGAGATCACCATCACCGGCTTCTCCCCGAACAGAGAGTGGATACCGAGCTGGGCACAATCGGCCGGATACCCGTCTGCAACGGCGATCTCGACGCCGTCCTTGATGACGGTTCGCACATGAATGGCCTCGAACCGGGTGATGGCTTTGCCGATCCAGCTTCGTTCTCGATCGGGAACCACAACACGAACCGGGGCGATCTCGGCCAGTGCTCGATAGAACGGAACAAGGGCGGGCGAGTCGATGCCGTCGTCGTTGGTGAGGAGGAAGTAGGACATCGGCGGAAGGGTAACCGGCGATGGGGAGGACCGACCCGCCCGCTCAGGCGGGGAGGCTCCGGCTACCAGCCGCCCGGGCCGCGTCGGCGAGACGGACGGCCAGTTCATTGAAGCCGGTGTGCACCCGGGCGGTCGTGATGCGCAGATGTGGACCGTCCGACCCGTCAATCTGAAATGGCGATCCGGGCGCGGCGCCGACGCCGCGCGAAGCCAGGGCAACCAGCGCCCATTGCTCCTCGCGAACGGGAAGCCAGACATTTAGGCCGGACCCCGGGCCGATTTCGACTCCCTGCCCGGCGAGTGCTTCGCTCAGCCTCCGGCGGCGCTCGCCGTAAGTGCTCGCCGCCATCGCCAGAGACGCGTCGACCGCCGGGTCGGTCAGCAGTTGCAGAAGCACAGACTGTAGAAGCCGGCTACTCCACGACGGCCCGAGCTGACGCCGTCGAATCAGTTCATCGATTGGCCCAGCCGCTCCACCGACTGCGGCCAGCCGTAGATCAGGGCCGTAGGCCTTCGAGAAGCTGTGAATGTGAACGACACGCTCCGGCAGGAAGGTTCCGAGGCTGTGGAGCGGTGCTCCCGACACCACGCCCGAGTGGTCATCCTCGATGATCAAGGTCCCGGTGTCGGCCAGCAGCCCGGCCAGAGCAGCCGCCCTCGCTTCGGTTGTGCCGATCCCGGTTGGGTTGTGGGCGCGCGGCTGCATGACCAGCAGGCCCGGTTGCAGGGCGAGGGCGTCGGCCAGCGAGTCCGGCACGATCCCTTCCGCATCCAGTCGCACACTGATGATCTCGGCCCCGCTGCGCTCCAGCAGGTCGATGATGGGAGCGAAGGTGGGATTCTCGACCACGACCCGGTCGCCGAATCCGAGGAGCAGCGACACCAACCGGTCGAGAGCATCCATTGCCCCGTTGACGACCGTCAGCCGTTCGGCGGGAAACGGCCAGCGGTCGAGCAGAACCCGTTCGAGGGCTTCGAGCACGGGTCGATCGAGGTAGCTGGTCACGGCCGGTGCTACACCGAGTGTTCGAAGGATCGAACCGAGCGATGGAAGCAGATCCGGATCGGGCGTGCCGGTGCTGAGATCGAGTTCGTAGACGCCCTGCTCGACCGGCACTCGCCAGATCCGGCCGGTACCCACCGCCGGGCCTGCCTCCCGCACGAATGTCCCCCGCCTGCCCCCGGTGTCAATGGTGCCCGACTGCCGGAGCACCAGCCAGGCTTCGGCCACCGAGGTCGGGCTGACGGAAAGCGCGGCGGCGAGCGCCCGCACGGTTGGGAGCCGATCACCCGGCTTGGCTTCACCCGACGACACCAACCGGCCAACGGCGCGGGCAATGCCGACCGGCGTTCGCTCGGACACGGCCGCAACGATTCGATCGATCAACTCGAGATCAGTTTGTTCGGAACAATCATCCGTTTGCATCATACTTCTGAGGCACATACTATTCGAGAACGACCTCCATACCAACACCGCGAGAATCGAGGGAACATGCCCACCTCAAATCAAGACCTGCACCAGCGCTATCGAAACGCATTGCCTTCATGGCTGGCCCTCTACTACGAGGAGCCGATCTCCATAGAGCGCGGAGAAGGCCGCCACGTCTGGGACGTCGAAGGCAACCGCTACCTCGACTTCTTTGCCGGAATCCTCACCACCATGACCGGCTACTCGGTCCCCGAGATCGTTCAGGCCGTCCAGGAACAGGCCGCCAAGGTCTTCCACACCACGACTCTGTACACATCCGAACCGATGATCGAACTCGCCGAGCAGATCGCCGAACTGTCGGGAATTCCGGATGCAAAGGTGTTCTTCACTAACTCCGGCAGCGAGGCGAACGATGCGGCACTGATGCTCGCTACCGGCTATCGGAAGTCGAACCAGGTGCTGGCACTTCGCAACAGCTACCACGGACGCTCTTTCACCAACGTTGCGATCACCTCACATCGCTCCTGGTCGCCGACCAGCCTGACCGGCCTCAACGTCAACTTCGTCCAGGGCGGCTACCGGCTCCGCAGCCCGTTCGGGCACCTCGACGACGACGCTTACACCGAGGCGTGCGTTGACGACCTCGAGCAGGTGATCGACATGATGACTTCGGGCGACGTTGCCTGTTTGATAATGGAACCGATCCAGGGCGTCGGTGGATTCGCCACTCCGCCGGACGGCTTCTTTGGCCCGATGAAGAAGGTTCTCGACCAGTACGGCATCCTGCTCATCTCAGATGAGGTGCAGACTGGTTGGGGTCGGACCGGCGAGCACTTCTGGGGATACCAGGCCCACGACGTGATACCCGACATCCTGACATTCGCCAAAGGTGTCGGCAACGGCATGGCGATGGGCGGAGTGGTAGCCAGAGCGGAAATCATGGACAGCCTGGGCGCCAACTCGATCTCCACTTTCGGGGGCAACCCCATGTCCTCGGCAGGCGCACTCGCCAATCTCCGGTACATTCTGGATCACGACCTTCAGGGCAACTCCCTGCGGATGGGACGGCGATTGCGAAACCACCTCCAGCCGGTTGTCGATGCCACACCCTGGATCGCCGAGCTACGCGGGAAGGGCCTCATGCTGGCCATCGAGACCGTTCATCCCGACAGCAACCAGCCTGATGGAGGTGCGGCCGGGAAGCTCATGGAGCTCACCAAGCGAGACGGGCTGTTGATAGGCAAGGGTGGTCTGTACGGCAACGTGCTGCGCATCGCTCCCCCGCTCACAGTCACCGAAGAAGAGATAGATGAAGCTGCCGACATCCTCATCCGTACCATCGGTGAGATTTCTGGGTCGTAGAGGAGCTAACGCAATGGAACACATTCATCACCTAATCGGGGGCGAACAAACGCCTAGCAGCTCCGGTCGAACCGGACCGGTGTTCAATCCCGCCACGGGTCTGCAGACGGCTCAGGTGGACCTCGCGTCGATCGAAGAGGTAGATGCAGCCGTCGCTTCAGCGGCGGCAGCCTTCCCCGGCTGGCGAGCAACTTCGGTAGCAGGCCGGGTCAAGCTGATGTTCAAGTTCCGCGAGCTGGTCGAGCGGAACGCGGACGAACTGGCCAGGACGATCTCGGCCGAGCATGGCAAAACCGAAGCCGACGCCGGCGGTGAGGTCGCCCGCGGGCTCGAGAACATCGAATACGCCTGCGGGATCGCCGAAACGCTGGCCGGACGGTTCACAGAACAGGCCTCGACCGGCATCGACGTCTACGACATCCGTCAACCCCTCGGTGTTTGCGCGGGCATCACGCCGTTCAACTTCCCGGCCATGGTCCCGTTGTGGATGCTTCCCAACGCCGTCGCCGCCGGGAATACCTTCATCTTGAAGCCCTCTGAGAAAGATCCGTCTGCTTCCCAGATGATCGTTGAGTTGTTCCACGAGGCCGGTTTCCCGCCCGGGGTCCTCAATCTGGTTCACGGCGACAAGGTGGCAGTCGACCGCCTTCTTACCCACCCCGACATCAAGGCCGTCAGCTTCGTGGGATCTACCCCGGTTGCCCGCCATGTGCACGAAACGGCCAATGCCAACGGCAAGCGGGTCCAGGCGCTGGCCGGCGCGAAGAACCATATGGTCGTTCTACCGGACGCCGACGTAAACCTGGCGGCGGATGCGGCCGTCAGCGCCGCCTTCGGTTCCGCAGGCGAACGTTGCATGGCCATCTCGGTCGTGGCCGCCGTCGGGGATATCGCCGATCCGCTGGTTGACGCAATCCGCGCTCGAACCGAGGCGCTGAAGATCGGCCCCGGCAACGACCCGACTTCTGAAATGGGACCGCTCATCACCCGCGAACACCGGGATCGGGTCGCCGGCTATGTCGGAGCGGGGGAATCGGAAGGAGCAGAGATCGTCGTCGACGGTCGCCGGAACGAATTCGAAGGTGACGGCTTCTTCCTGGGTGCGACGGTGCTCGACCGGGTTACTCCCAGCATGAGCGTCTATCGCGATGAGATCTTCGGACCGGTTCTGGTGATCGTGCGCGTTGACTCCTACCGGCAAGCCGTAGACCTGATCGCCGACAACAAGTGGGGAAACGGTGCCGCCATCTTCACGCGTGACGGTGGAGCCGCCAGGCAGTTCCAGTTCGACGTCGACGCCGGCATGGTGGGAATCAATGTGCCAATTCCCGTTCCCGTTGCCAACTTCTCGTTTGGCGGTTGGGGTGATTCCCTGTTCGGAGACACCCACATGTACGGTCCCGACGGCCTCCGGTTCTTCACCAAGGGCAAGGTGGTAACCAGCAGGTGGCCGGATCCGGCTACGAGTACCGTCGACCTGGGGTTCCCGACGAACTAGTAACTGGTCGCGAGTCGCTGGTCGCGAGTGACTCGCGACTCGCGACTCGCGACTAGCTTCACCTTCATGGCTTTGCTCAAGGTCGAGCACCTGACCCATCGATACGGCGACGTGACCGCCCTCGAAGATGTGACTCTCGAGATTCCCGAGGGTCGGGTTGGGCTCGTCGGTGCCAACGGAGCAGGCAAGACAACGCTCCTGAGAATTTTGCTCGGCATGCTGCATCCCGAACAAGGCGCGATCGAGGTTCTCGGCATGCCGATGACGCGGGAACCGCTGGAAGTCCGATCCCGGGTGGGCTACATGCCGGAAGGTGCATGCCTCCCCAAGGACCAGACGGCTGCCGATTTCGTCGGCTACGCAGCCGAACTCGCCGGACTCCCCGTCCGGGCCGCCCGCCGCCGCGCCTCCGAAATCCTGTTCCTCGTCGGCCTGCACGAGGAACGATTCCGGTTCCTGGGCGACTTCTCGACGGGAATGGTGCAGCGAGTCAAGCTGGCGCAGGCCATCGTCCACGATCCGGATCTGGTGCTGCTCGACGAGCCGGCTTCCGGGCTCGATCCCAAAGGCCGCGAGGACATGCTGCTACTGATCAACCGGCTCGGAGAATTCGGGATCAGCGTCCTGTTCTCGACCCACATCATCAGCGACATCGAGGAGACCTGCGATTGGGTGGTGATGCTCGACGCCGGGAAAGTGTTGCGCGCCGGACCGCTCGGCAGACTCGAGGTTCGGGATTCAATCACCCTGGAAGTGCTCGGCGATGTCGCCGGCCTGGTCGCCTGGCTTTCCGATCGGGGAGCATCCGTGACCGCACAAGGACAGGTACTAGACGTCAGCCACACCGATGGCGACACGTTTGATCTGGTCCGGGATGGTCTGGCAGCCACCGAATCCGGGATCGTGCGCCTGGGCGTCGCTTCCACCTCCCTGGAGGAGGCGTTCTTCCTGCCCGCCGAGGCGAATCCGTCATGAACAACCGTGCCGTCATCGTCGACCGCGGGTATCGGTCGTACGACGAGGAACGACTCGGCAGACGCGGAGCGATGCGCGCCATCGTCAAGGAAGGATTCCGCCGCGTCCTGGGGCTCCGCCGCAAGGCGCGCAGGAAGCTGTTCCCCTGGTCGCTCATCGGTATCAGCGCGGCCATCGCCTTCATTTTCGTCGGCCTGCACTGGGTGGCAGGAGTGGCGCTGGGACCGTCGGCACCTGATCTCCCCGGCTACGGCGAGTACTTCGACCTGAATTCCGGTATCGCCATCCTGTTCATCGCCTTTGCCGCGCCGGCCCTCCTGGTTCCGGATCGGGTCGAGGGTGTATTGAATATCTACCTCTCCCGTCCACTACGAATGGTCGACTACCTCGCCGCCAAGATCGCCGCACTGGCGATTCTGGTTCTGTCGTTCTACCTGGTCCCAGAGATCCTCATGCACCTCGGCCTGAGCGTGGTCTCCACTGAAGGCTTCCTGTCGTACATGGGCGCCAACCTCGACATCCTGTGGAAGGTGCCGGTGGTCGCCCTCGCCTATTTCACCGCGCACGCGGCATTGGCTGTTACGGCTGCTGCCCTGATACCGCGCGAGGGGTTCGCGGCCGGCGCCTTCTTCGGCGGCCTTTTCATCCTCAATGGAATCGGTGAGTTGTTGACACAGCTCGATATGACCGGCGCCAAGTACGCCGCCTTCCTGGCGGTGGAGGAATACCCCCGGGTGATCAGAGATTGGATCTTCGACATCGACACGGTCGACTACCTCGTCGAACGGTCCGGCTTCGAACAGTGGACCGCAGTCCCGGCCACCGTAGCCGTCGCGCTCCTCGCTACAACCGTCGTGTGGGCCAGGTACCGGAGGCTGCCGTGACCGATGCCCGCTTCGCCGCCGAAGCCACCGTCGAGGTGAACGACGTCTCGAAGTGGTTCGGACAGAAGGTCGCCGTGTCCGAGCTGTCCTGCTCATTCGGACCCGGTGTCACCGGGTTGCTGGGCCCCAACGGGGCGGGGAAGACCACCTTCCTCAGGATGATGGTCGGGCTGCTGAGCCCTTCAGAAGGTCGGATCACGTTGCTCGGCGAAGGCCCGCGCTCCAACCCTGAAGTGCTCCGTCGGATCGGATTCGTTCATGAGGACGAGGCCGTGTACGAGGTGTTCACAGCCAGGGAGTTCGTGACCTTCAACGCCGCCCTCTTCGGCCTCAGCAAGCCGGCCGAGGCGGCAGATCGCGCGCTTGAGATCGTAGGCCTGACCGACGTTGCCCATCGGAAGGTCGGAACGTTCAGCAAAGGCATGCGCCAGCGCGCCAAGGTGGCGGCGGCTCTTGCTCACGACCCGATCGTCCTGTTCCTGGACGAACCGCTCAACGGGACGGACCCGGTGCAGCGCGCTCACCTGATCGGACTGTTCTCCGAACTGGCGGAGAACGGCCATACGGTGATCGTGTCTTCTCATGTGCTCCACGAGGTGGAGCGAATGGCCGATCGGGTCATTGCCATGGTCGACGGCCGCCTCGCCGCAGCGGGTTCGGTGGCCGACCTTCGCACGGCGATGACCGATATCCCCCGCCGCATCCGGATCGACACCGATGTCCCGAGGAAGGTCGGAGCCGCGTTGCTCATCCAGGACTGGGTAGAGGGGGTCAGGCTCATCGACGGCACCATCCACGTCGAGGTGCGGGATCCGGTGGCTCTCGGGCACCGGCTTCCCGCCTTGTGCCGGGACCTGGGAGCTCGCCTGACCCGGGTGGATCCCGAGGACACCTCGCTGGAGAGCGTCTTCCGCTATCTGGTGAAACCACGATGATCGCCGCCAGATGGATCTTCCGGCTGAGTTTCCGGCAACTGGTGCAGAGGAAACGGGCCATCGGCCTCACCCTCTTCACGGCCCTGCCGGGCATCGTTCTGGCCATTGCCTCGGCTTCGGTCGATGAGGACGAGTTGATAGGCCTGTTCCATGATTTGAACGTCGGCCTGTATCTGATGGTCGGCCTGGCGGTCACGGCCTTGTTGAACGCTTCCTCGGCCTTCGGTGAAGAACTCCGTGCCTCGACCCTCTCATACATCGTCGTGAAGCCGGTTCCGAGGTGGATCATCGCCGCCTCAGTATCTGCGGCCGCCACCGCCGCAACGCTACTGCTGGCCGGAATTGGACTGGCGGTCACCTGGTTGGTGGCAATCATCACGATCGGCGATGCCGGCCTGGGACTAGCCCCGCTCGCCGCGCTCGTCATCGAGGCGCTCGGCTATTCGGCGGTCTTCGTGCCTCTCGGCCTGCTGTTCAGCCGGGCAACGCTGGCCGGACTGGCCTACATCTTCGTGTGGGAAGGCATCCTCGGCAGAGCGCTCTCGGCGCTGGCCCCCTCTTCGGTGTGGATCACTGCCTTCAGCGGCTACGCAGACATCGGTGAAGGAATACCGGCCGGAACACTCGGGTTCCTCGGAAACCTCGTGCCGGGCGTCGGCGGCGCACTGGCGAAAGTCCTGGTGGCTTTCGTCGTGTCGACAGGGCTGACGACGCTGCTCCTGAAGAAGCGCGATCTGGCGTAGTTTGGGCCCCGATGGGGCCCAAACTACGGCCTATTACCTATGACCTAGTACCCCTATCACCTACTTGGGCGGATAGACGCCCATTCCCTTGGCCTTCTCGGTGCTCCAGAAGATCACCGCAATCTCGTCGATCAAGGCGATGAGCTTCCTGCCTGCTTCTGGATCCATGCTCTTCTTGGCATCGCCGGCTTGATGAATGGCCCGCCAGAACAGATCGTCGAGTTGCGGGAACTCGACACGATGGTCTGCGGAGAAGAAATCGGCCCAGAGCACCATCAAATGGTGCTTCACTTCTTCGGCGCGCTCTTCTTTGATGAAGATGCAGCGATCCCGAAACTCCGGATCGTCTGAAGCCTGGTACTTCTCTGCGACCTTCAGGACCGACATCGCCTCGATCTTCGCCTGCGCCGGGTCGTACACACCGCAGTACAAATCGCAATGTGCGTGTGCTGTGGTGCTTGGCTTGAACAGACCCATGAATAACCTCCGGATGTAGGGTTTCTGAGTCTGACGATACACTCACGTGCTCTCTATCGACACCCGAGGCACAGCGTGTTGTTCCGCAGGTTTGCCATTGCTGAAGCATCGATGAGCCCCCACCTCCAGGAGGGCGACTACGTGGTCACGTGGCGTCGCCGGCCGGCTCGCGGGGACGTAATCGTGTTCGAGCATCCGGACCGAACGGGCTTTCACCTGATCAAGCGTGTGATCGGGATGGCGGGACAAACCATCGACGTCGAGGACGGGGCGGTCTTCGTAGATGGCCGGGAGCTAGTCGAAAGGTGGACGGTCGACGACACCACCCCGAACGGTTCGTGGCGAGTACCGGCCGGCCACGTTTTCGTCCTGGGTGATGCCCGCCACCGGTCGCGGGACGATGGGCGGACGCTCGGGCCCATTCTCATCGGAGACCAAGCAAACGTTGCGTTCTTTCGCTATTGGCCGCTGCGCAGAGCCGGGCTGATCGACCGGCCCCGCTGACGTCGCTCTGACCGAGGTCGGCGGGGAGCGTGACCCGATCTGCCGACCCCGGAATTTGCCATGTCTCACAGGCCGACAATCGGGTTACACTCCCGCCCCGTGTTTCGAAGAACCCCCCTAACCCTGGCGGTGCTGAGCATTGTGCTGACCGCCGCATGCTCGGGATCGTCGGCGGCCACCATCGAGCCGGTCGTCTCCACCACGACCGAGCCCTCGACGACAACCACCACTGTGGCGCCGACCACGACGAGTTCGACAACGACGACCACCCTCCCGGCAGGACCGATGTCGCCGCTCGACGGACTATCGGTCGACGACCCGCTCCTCCTCGAGCGGCGGGTGATGGCGGTCAAGATCGACAACCACTGGAATGCCCGCCCTCAATCCGGGATCCAGGAAGCAGACGCCGTCTACGAACTGCTGGTTGAAGCCGGCCTCACCCGCTTCATCGCCCTGTTCCACGACAGCGATTCGTCGTACCTGGGCCCCATGCGGTCGGGCCGCCCGACCGACCCGACGTTGTTGCGGCCCCTCGGGGCGACCTTCACCATCAGCGGCGCCCAGCCGTGGGTGATCAATCGCATCACCGCAGCCGGTGTGTCCCTCATCGGCGAGGTACGCCCCGCTACGTTCCGGGTTTCGGGCCGCTACGCCCCACACAACCTCTATGTCGACACAGCCGCGTTGCGCGAATACGCAGACGGGCGCGGCTACCCGGATGAGCCACCGCCCGATCTCTTCGCATGGGACGCCTGGCCGGCCGGTGATCGCCAGAAAGCAACGGAAATTACACTCAGCTGGTCCCCGGGACTCCAGGTCATGTGGCAGTGGGACGGCGAACGGTATGTACGCTTCACCGGAGGAGAACCGCACGAGTGGATCAGCCAGGAAGGCGAAGCAGCCCAAATCGCTACCGACACCCTGGTGGTGTTGTTGGCTCGCCGCTATACCGCCTCACCATCCGGGGCAGGAAGCTCCGTGCCTGCCATGGAGACGGTGGGCACCGGTCGGGCACTCGTCTTCTCCGGCGGCGAAGTGGAAGAAGGGGTCTGGACCAGGGCCTCCATCGAGGAGCCGTTCGCACTGACCAAGGCGGACGGATCGACGCTGACCGTCCCACCCGGCAAACCGTGGGTGTCGGTATTCCCGGATACCCGAACTCTCTCCTGGTGATCTGATGGACGACGTGCTCGGGCTGGCCGCGGCCGTCCGCAGGCACGACATCACCGCCACCGAGACGGTGGTCGATTGCCTCGCCCGCATCGATGCCTCACCGCTGAACGCGTTCACGCTCGTCGATCACGAAGGGGCACTGGCCAGGGCGGCATTGATCGACGAGATGATCCAGAGTGGCGAAGACCCCGGGCCGCTCGCCGGTGTGCCCATCGCCGTCAAAGACCTAATCGACCAGGCCGGGCTCCTCACCACGGCCGGGTCGTCGTTCTACCGTTCGGTTCCGGAACACACGGCCCCGGCCGTAGGGCGGCTCGAGGCGGCCGGCGCCATTGCGGTCGGCCGGACCGGCCTCCACGAGTTTGCGTTCGGGTTCTCCAGTGAGAACCACTGGTTCGGCCCGGTGCGGAATCCATGGGATCCGAACACCTCACCGGGTGGATCGTCCGGCGGATCGGGAGCGGCGGTGGCGGCCGGGCTGGCGGCCGCCGCGCTCGGGACCGACACGGGTGGATCGATCCGGGTTCCGGCCGCGCTGTGCGGGCTGGTCGGCCTCAAAGTCACCCACGGACGCATCCCAATCTCGGGGGTCTTTCCGCTGGCCCCTTCGCTCGACACCGTCGGCCCGATCACACGCTCGGTCGGCGATGCCGGTCTCATCTATTCACTCATGGCAGGTGGCGACCCCGGAGATCCCTGGTCGTCGTTCTCCCCCGCTCCTGCAGTTCGGCCGCAAAGCGGACCAGACGGCCTCCGCATCGGCGTCCCGACCGCCTGGATCGATGATGCGCCCCTGACCAACGAAGTGACCGCCGGGTTCGACGGGTTAGTCCGGTCGCTCGACGGGATCGGTGTGTCGATCGAGGCGATCGAGCTTCCCGACATCGTTGCCCCGGATCTCCTCCTCGCCTCGGTCTACGGTGAGGTGGCCGCCGTCCACCGCTCATTTCGCGCCTCCGGTAAGCACTACGGTCCGGAGGTCGAGCAGCGAATGCAACGCGCCGATGAGGTCACCCTCGATGAATACGTGAACGGCCTGGCCTGGCGCGCCCGGCTCCGGCAGTCCTTCGAGCGGGCGTTTGCCGGGGTCGATCTGATCGTGACGCCCGCCACGTGCACGACCACGAAGACCATCGGAAGCGACACGGTGGATTCTTCGTCGGGGTCGGTTCACTACCGGTCGGCACTCTCGTGGTTCTCGGCACCGATCAATCACGCGGCGGTGCCGGCGCTCGTCGTGCCGCTCGCCATCGAAGGGTCGCCACCTCCCGCACTGCAGATCATCGGTCCCTGGTGGCACGAGCAGCGCTTGCTGGACTTCGGCGCCTACCTCGAAGCAGCCGGACTGAGCAAAGTGACAGTCCCCCCGGTGTGACAATTGAGAATCCGGTGTGGGGTGAGTGTGCCCGATGCGGTACAGGCGTCGCATGATGCGAAGCCCGAAACGGGGAGGAACCTCGACACATCGAGGGATGGCGTACCGCCACCGTTCACAGCCCACCCCACCCCGGAAATCTTCGTCGGGATCTCCCGACGTCCCTTAGGTGGCTCTCTTGTCAACTACTGCCATTATGCTCCCCACCACCCGGCGCCAGTAGAGGACAAGTACCCGCCCCGAACGCCAACTTACCGTTTGGTAGGTTATCAACAAGCGACGAGCGGCAACGAAGGAGCACCGATGTACCACCGCAGATTCCTGGCATTGACGGTCGCGGCCGTGGCAGTGGCCTCTGCCTGCAACTCGGTGTCCCGAAACGACGCGGGAGGCCTTTCGGAAGCGGCGGCAATTCCGGTGGCCGATTTCCAGATCGGGGATTGCTTCGACGATCCCACCGTCATCGAAGTCGAAGACGTGCCGGGGCTGCCGTGCGACGTCGCTCACGACAACGAGGTCTACGCCATCTTCGACCACGAGGAGCCAGATCAGGCGTGGCCGGGCCAGGATGCTCTCAACGAATACGCCTACCTGGCCTGCGTCGACCGCTTCGCCGCCTACGTTGGGGCGGAGTACGCCGACTCCCGGCTCGACCTCTCTTTCTTCACCCCGCTCGAAGACGGATGGAACAACGACGACCACGAAATCGTCTGCTTCGTGTTCGACCTCACTTCGCCAAGCTGACCGCATCAATGCGGAATTCCGGAGAATGACCATCGGCCCGATGGCATAGACCGATGGACCTTTGTTCACTCCCGGGGAGGGGTACACTGGCCCGCCGAGGATGGTCAACAGATCATTCGCAATTGAACGTATGAAACTGGCCGCCAGTCGAGTTCGGTGAGGGAGCGATCCTGTGCCGGCCGCCAACGGCCATGAAAAGGAAGTGATGTCGGTGTCAGAAGAAACTGCCACCCTTCCCGTCGAAGAGCACTCCTCCGACCAGGAAGAGATCGACAAAGCCATCATCCGTTTCGTCGGGGACTCCGGCGACGGCATGCAGCTGGCCGGAACCAGATTCACGGACGCCTCGGCGGCGTTCGGCAACGATCTGGCGACGTTCCCCAGCTTCCCTGCCGAGATCCGGGCCCCGGCCGGCACCCTGGCAGGTGTGTCGTCGTTCCAGGTTCAGATCGCGGACTTCGACATTCTCACGCCTGGTGATGAACCGGATGTGTTGGTGGCGATGAACCCGGCGGGCCTGAAATCGAACCTCAAGGACGTTCGTCCCAACGGCACGATCGTCGTCAATTCGGAGGCGTTCATCGAGCGCAACCTTCACCGGGCGGGGTATCAGACGAACCCCCTCGAAGACGGGACCCTCGACGGATACCGGATCATCTCCGCCCCCATGGAGACGCTCACCAAGGAGGCCGTGAAGGACAGTGGCGTCACTGGGCGTGAGGTCCTTCGCTCGAAAAACTTCTTCGCTCTCGGGCTCATGGCCTGGCTGTTCAACCGCCCACTCGAACCGACGACCGAATGGCTCGAGAAAAAGTTCTCCAAACGCCCGGAAGTGCTCAACGCCAACGTGGCAGCACTGAAGGCGGGCTGGAACTTCGGACTCACGACGGACGCGGCGCGCACGACGTACTTCGTGAAACCGGCCAAGCTCGAGTCCGGCACGTATACGAACGTGACCGGCAACACCGCCATGGCCTGGGGCATCATTGCGGCCGGCCAGGCGGCCAAGCTGCCCGTGTTCTACGGCACCTACCCGATCACGCCGGCCTCCGACATACTCCACGAGTTGTCGCGACACAAGAACTTCGGCGTGAAGACGTTCCAGGCGGAGGACGAGATCGCAGGCATCGGCGCTGCAGTTGGTGCGGCCTTTGCCGGCCACCTTGCCTTCACCGGCACGAGCGGTCCCGGCCTTGCCCTCAAGAGCGAGACCATCAGCCTGGCGCTGATGATGGAGTTGCCGTTGATCGTCATCGACGTCCAGCGCGGCGGTCCTTCGACGGGTTTGCCGACCAAGCCCGAGCAGGCCGACCTCCTGTTCGCCATCTTCGGGAGGCACGGTGAGGCTCCCATGCCGGTGCTGGCCGCCCAGTCACCGTCCGACGCCTTCGCGATCACCATCGAAGCGGTCAGAATCGCCCTCAAGTACATGACTCCGGTCATCGTGCTCTCGGACAACTCGATCGCCACCGGATCTGAACCCTGGAATCTCCCCGACGTTTCCAAGCTGCCCGACATCAGCAAGCCGCAGATCAAGGCACCGAATGCCGGAGACGAATACTTGCCCTATCTGCGGGATCCGCAAACGTTCGCCCGGAGTTGGGCGGTTCCCGGCACCCCCGGTCTCGAACACCGCATCGGCGGCCTCGAGAAACAAGAAGTCACCGGCAATGTCTCGTACGACCCGGACAACCACCAGTTGATGATCGACACCAGAGCCTGGAAGATCGCCAACATCGCCAACGACATCGATCCCATCGAGGTCGACGGCGATCCGGATGGCAAGTTGCTCGTACTCGGATGGGGGTCGACCTACGGTGTGATCAAGGGCGCCGTCCGCAGAGTCCGCAAGCGTGGCCTGGCGGTTTCGGTGGCCCACCTGCGGCATCTCAATCCGTTCCCGGCCAACCTCGGAGAGGTCGTGCACGGCTTCGACAAAGTCCTGATCCCCGAGCTGAACATGGGTCAGCTTCGCCATCTGATCAGGGCGGAATACCTCGTTCCCGCCATCGGGTTCAACAAGGTATCGGCAGAACCGTTCAAGGTCTCGGAAATCGAACGGAAGATCCTGGAGCTCATCGAATCATGACAACCCTCAACTACAAACGGGCCGATTTCCAGTCGGACCAGGAAGTCAAGTGGTGCCCGGGCTGTGGGGACTACACGATCCTCGCCTCCGTTCAGGCCTATATGGCGGAGATGGGTGTCGCCAGAGAAGACGTAGTCTTCATCTCCGGAATCGGCTGTTCGTCGCGTTTCCCGTACTACATGAACACGTACGGGATGCACTCGATTCACGGCCGGGCGCCGGCGATCGCCAGCGGGGTCGTCACCGCCAACCCGGATCTGTCGGTGTGGGTCGTCACCGGTGACGGCGACGCGCTCTCCATCGGTGGCAATCACTTGATTCACTCTTTGCGACGCAATGTGAATCTGAAGATCTTGCTGTTCAACAACCAGATCTACGGCCTGACCAAGGGCCAGTACTCGCCCACTTCCGAAGTTGGGAAGACGACCAAGTCGACCCCGCTCGGCTCGATCGACCATCCGTTCAATCCGGTCAGCCTGGCCCTCGGCGCCGATGCTTCGTTCGTGGCGAGGACGATCGATATGGACCGCAAACATACGATCGACATCTTGAAGCGGGCTCACGAACACGAGGGCACCGCCTTCATCGAGATCTACCAGAACTGCAACGTCTTCAACGACAAAGCCTTCCAGGCATTGACGGGCAAGGAAGAGCGCCTCGACAACCAGATCCGCATGGAAGACGGCGAGCCGATCACTTTCGGTCCGGATGGCGAGAAGGCGGTAGTCATCGAGAGCGGCGTGGCCAGAATCGTCGACACGGCCTCGGTCGATCCGTCGACCATCCACGTGCACGACTCACGGCAAGTGAACCCGAGCATGGCGTTTGCGCTGAGCCGTCTGTCATCACACCCGGATGGGCCGACCCCGATCGGAATCTTCCGCGACGTCGACCGCCCGGTCTACGACAAGGAAGTCACCCGCCAGATCGAGGCGGTCACCGAGAAGCGAGGCCCCGGCGACCTCCAGAAACTCATCGGCTCTCTGGGAACCTGGACGGTGGAATAGGAACCGCCTGCGGCGGTTCGCCATAGGCCATAGGCCATAGGCCATAGGCCACAGGCGATTAGTGACCTGGCCTCCGGCATCCCCGGGGGCCGGGTCGCGTCCGGCCTACCGCCTACTGCATACTGCTGAGGTCCAAATGCTTGGACGCCTCCCGGAAGCTCAGTCCGGACAACTCGTCCCGGTGTTCGAGCAGGAACGCGGTGACGGCGGTTGGATCCGTTCTGGCGTACTGGCGCAGCGCCCACCCGATCGCCTTGCGGATGAAGAACTCCTTCTCGAATGCACGCCTGGAGCAGTAGTCGAACAGCATCTCTGCATCCGTAGCGTCCTTGTGTTCGAGCTGGCTGATGATCGCAGTGCGGCGAAGCCACATGTCCTCACCGTCTATCCACTCGTCGAGGACCGGGCGGGTCACTTCCCGCTCGTTGCGTAGGACCCGGCCGACCAGCCCCGATGCGACGGTGTCGACGAAGTCCCACCATGCGCCCTCGACGATCAACCGCCGGTAGAGGCCGATCTGTTCGAACGTGACGAACCCTGGGTGTGCCCCGGCCAGCCCGATGGCAAGGTATTTCTCTTCGCGGTGAGGAAGGGCCCAGAGCGTCTCGACCATCGTGCAGTACTCGCCTGCCGAGCGCGGAACGAACCTCCGCTTCATTTCCCTGGCGATCTGGCGGCGGGCGGGCGTTTGCACGCCGTAGAACGGCATGTCGGTCTTCATGTAGGCAGCCATCTGCGCAGCCTTCGCCGCGTCGGCTCTCGAACTCAGTGCTTCCTGCGCGTACTCGACGAGAGCGTCCATCGCGACCAGGATACGCCCGATGATCACGGTTGAGTATCGCAAGCATCCCGACACCCTCCACTGGAACTACGAAGCCGAACTGCTCGGCGATGACGAGTTCGGCACCTGGCTCGGGGTCCCGACCGGGACCGAGCTGCGCAAAGGCACCGAGCCCGCCAAAGCGATGGAGGGGTTCTTCGTGCAGTGCGTCGCTCCCGGGCGCTGGTGGACGGTGGTTCGCAACACCGAGCACCGCACTTCGCACTACGTCGACATCATCACGCCGGCCGTGTGGGAGCGGACGGACTATGTGACGATGGTCGATCTCGATCTCGACGTCGTGCGCCTCACCGACGGGACCGTGATGATCGAGGATGAGGACGAGTTCCTCCTGCACCAGACGTCGCTCGCCTACCCGGATTTCTGGGTAGACAAGGCCAGGGTGACGGCCGCAGATGTGCACATCGCGCTGGAGGGCTTGCGCGAACCGTTCGGCCGGGTGGCGGATGGCTGGCTGGCGCTGATGGGCGGACGTTCGTAGCCCGTGGCCTCCGCCTCAACCCCTCCGGAAGATCTTCCGGACGCTGCTCCACCGGGCCATGATCGAACCAGGAAGCACACCACCGAGATGAAACGGCAGATAGTGCTCGACCTGCGGATCGCCTCCTGTTGCTTTGACGATCAGCCAGACCGCCCAAACTGAGACCCCGAGGAGAATCAGCCGGCGGCCGATCCAGCGGAGTCTGGAGAGTTGTTGGTCGTCGATCGTCTGGCTCACGAGGAGGCATTATGTCATCGCCTCGAGCCGACTCCCTGTCGGATGCCTCGCCGGTAGGGTGACGCCGTGAATTACCTCGTCCCGCTGCTCGCCGCGCTGGCAGCCACCGGCTTCGCCCTCGATCTAGCCCTCGACTGGCGAAGACGACCTCGCCCGCACGCCATCATGTGGGCAACGGCCATGGGGGCCTACGCCCTCGCTTCGTGGGCCCTCGTGCTTGGACTGGCCGTGGGCTGGGGTGCGCTCAACTTCAGGCTGTTCTACTGGCTCGGCGCCATCGTCAACATCCCTTTCCTCGCCGCCGGATCGGTGTTTTTGGTGCTCGGACCGATCGCCGGCCGGCGATTCGCGTACGGCGTCGGCCTGTGGTCGGCGCTGGGGTTGGCTGCCACCTGGCTGGCGCCGCTGAAGGGATCGACGGCGACCGACGGAGTCCCGGAGGGAAAGGAGCTTTTCGACTTCATCATCGAGGTCGGAGGGGTTTCCGTCCCTGGCCCACGGCTGTTCGCGGCGCTGGCCGGTGGCGTGGCCACGCTGATCATCGTTGGACTCGCCGGATTCAGCGCAGTGAAGGTCTGGAGTTCCAATCGGATGCTGGCCGTCGGCAACCTGCTGATTGTGCTGGGAACCCTCTCGCCTGCCTTTGGCGGTTCGCTGACCGCGCTCGGGGAAGCGGCCGGGTTCGCGGTGGCGCTCCTGATCGGGGCGGTGCTGCTGTGGACCGGCTACCGGGTGGCAACGGGTTCGAGGCGGCAGGGCGACGCCCCTATCGCCCAGGAGCTACGCCAGAGCCACTAGCTCCAGCAGCGACTCATCGAAGTAGAAGACCTCACCGTCCGGCATCATGATGGCCCGGTCTGGCTGCACCTCGGCGACGAACTCGGTGTCGTGACTCACGAGGATGATCGTGCCCTGATACTGATGCAACGCGCCGAGGAGAGCCTCCTTCGCTTGGGGATCGAGGTTGTTGGTCGGCTCATCCAGCAGCAAGACGTTGGGGCGAGCGAGCACGACCTGGGCGAGGGCGAGCTTGGTCTTCTCGCCACCCGAGAGCGTTCCGGCGTCCTGTTCGATCTTGTCGGCCAACAGGAAGTGACCAAGGACGGTTCGCAGCATCCGGTCGGGTTGATCTGACACCTGGCGCAGGTGATCGAGAACGGTCATTCCGTTGTGGATCTGCTCGTGCTCCTGTGCGTAGTACCCGAGCGAAGCATTGTGCCCGAGCGTGACCTCGCCGAGGTCGGGTGTCTCAACACCCGCCAGCACACGCAACAGCGTCGTCTTCCCAGCGCCGTTGAGCCCCATGATGAGCATGCATTCACCCCGGTCGATGTCGACATCAACGTCGACAAATACGAGGTTGTCACCGTAGGACTTGGCGAGGCCGCCGGCGTTCAGGGGTGTTCTTCCAGAGGGTTCCGGTTGCGGGAACCTGACCGAGACGTTCTTGCCACGTCCTCCCACCTCGATGAGGTCGCGCTTGATCCGCTCCACCCTGGTCTCCATCACTTTGGCCTTGCGCGCCATTTTCTCGGTCTTGCCTTTGAAGCGGTTGATCGTGCCCTGGAGCTGAGCGATCTTGACGTCCTGGTGGCGCCGCTCTCGCTCCTTCTGGACTCGGCGACGCTCGCGTTCGGAGACGAAATGGGAATAGTTGCCCCGATAGGCGTCGAGATCCCCGCCCTCCAATGAGAGGACGGACGTGATCGACTCGTCGAGGAGCGGCAGGTCGTGACTGACGACCAGTAGGGCGCCGCGATAGGAGGCGAGGTAACTCATGAGCCAGGTTTTTGCGTCCATGTCCAGGTGATTGGTCGGCTCATCGAGCAGCATCGTGTCGCTCTCGGCGAAGAGAATGCGAGCTAACTCGGTCCGGCGCCGTTGACCACCTGACATCGTGGCGACCGGCTGGGAGAGCTCGTCGTTGCCGATGCCGAGGGAGGCGGCGGTGCGCTTGGCCTCGGCTTCGGCGGGAAAACCGCCTTTGGCCTCGAACTCGTCCTGCAGACGCGCAAAGCGCTTGATCGCCTCGTCACGCGCCTTGCCGTCGAGACGCTCGATCTTGCGGCGGGTGTCCTCGATGCGGCGCAGCATGGCTCCGATCTCCCGGGCGGCCAGAATCCGTTCGAGGCCGGTCAGGTCGGGGCGCTCGAGGTCCGGCAGGGCCGCTTCCTGCGAAAAGTAGCCGAGGTTGCCGGACCGGATGACCGACCCGTCGGCAGGAGACTGGAATCCGACCAGAGTCCGCATGAGCGTGGTTTTTCCGGCGCCGTTGCGCCCGACCAGCCCCACCTTGTCTCCAGATTGCAGCGTAAATGAGGCCCCGTCGAGGAGTACACGGGGCCCAACCTCAATCCGGAGGTCGCGAACGATCAACATTGCTGAGCAGGGTAACGGGTCGAGGAGCCTGTTTTCTCGGCAATACTGTTAATCACCACGCGCCATTGCATTGCGGAGAATTCAGACCCAGGTTTCTGCGCAATACTGTGTATTGCCACGCGCCATTGCATTGCGGAGAAAAGTCTGGAACTCAACGGAGGCCGGCGAACAGGTCGTCCTCGGGCGTCGGTACCTCGACCCGGCTGAATACGCGGATGTAGCTCTCGCGGCCGAAGATCTCCGGTCGCAACTCTTCGGGGACCTGAAACAGCCACCAGTCGGCCGGGATCTGCGTGCGGTGCGCCCGGAGGGCATCGAATTTGCGATCCAGTTGCGACCGGATGTCGACCCACGCATGGATGTACTCATCGGCGGTTCCCCCGCGTTGCATCCGATCGCGATCGTCGGCTGAGATCAGTCCCGCCTCATGACGCGCCTCGGCGAAGGCCGCCATCCGCGACCGGGCCCAGGCCGTCCAATACAGCTTCGGTGGGGTCCACTCGATCTCACCGCCTGTGAGGGGGAACCGAGACAGGTCGGACGCTGCGTAGAACGCCGCCAGCCCGACTCTGTGAACTTGGATGTGGTCGGGGTGCCCGTATCCTCCGAACGGGTCGTAGATGACCATGACCTCCGGCTGGTATTTGCGGATGAGCCGCACGAGCCGGCCCGTCGCTTCCATGAAGTCGGCCTGCCAGAAGCAATCGGGGTGTTGGTTGTCCTCGGTTCCCATCATCCCCGAGTCCCGGTACCCCAGGAACTCGTGCTCCACACCCAGGATGGCCGCCGCCTTTGCCATCTCAACTGCGCGCATTTCGGCCAGCTGCGGCAGGAGTTCCTCGGGATCGTCGTAGTTGTGGATCTCCCCCACCGCGCCGTCGGTGGCAGTGACAACGACGACCCGCTCGCCGGCGTCGGCGTAGTGGGCCAGCGTCCCTCCGGTCGAGGTGGCCTCATCATCGGGATGGGCATGAAATGCGAGAAGTCCAGACATGGACAAGAAGGTACCAGGAACCAGAAGTCACGGGTCATGGACATCGGAGAAGAGCAACCACCGGGTGAACTCCCAAACACCGCCCTCTCACCCGGAGGCCGCAACACCATGATCGCGCAGAACCAGCAATCCTGGAAGGGTCAGCCGCCGGTACGGCCGCCGCTGCGCCAGTAGACACCGTCGGCCCTGGTCAGGAACCCGTCGTCCACGAGATACCGTCGCAGAGCCGCGAAGTCCGGGTGAAATGACTTGAGGATCAGGTTCACGTGGCGTTCGGTATAGCGCAGACCGGGTTCGAATTCCGTCGCCAGCCGGTCGAGAACCACGAGCCGTTTCGAACGGTTCGTTGGAATAGACGTGAGTTTTGAACCCGAGAAGAACCGTGACAGCACCTGGACTTCCTCAGTCGACCACGGCCCCTCAACGACGGCCGGATCGACACCGGCATCGTCCGGGAGCGCCAGTGCCAGCTCCCGCAACGCTTCCCGGTTGAGCGTGTTCTCTTCGGTCAGTAGGCCGGCTTCACGCAGCCGGGCGATGCCGGATAGAACCTGCTTGGTGTGGGTTCCCAGAACCCCGGCGAGTTCGGTTGCATCTACCGGACCCAGGGCTGCCCGGCCGAGGATGGCGAGTCGAACCGGATCGAGGGTCAGTCGTACGAAATCTGTCGGGTTGATCACCCCATCAGGCTAACCGGGAGCTTGCATCACGCTGATTCGGGTCATACGCTCCCGCCGTGTCCTCTGCCGAGTTCTCGCATACGGTGATTGCGCCGACGACCCGCCAATTCGCCTGGCAACAGCTTCAACTGCCGGAGACCTGGGAGGGCCTCGCCGGAGTCGAAGAGGTCTTCGACGTCCACCACGATCCGGATGGTTTGTTGACCGCCTATCGGTTCAGAGCTACAGCCGCCTCTCAGGTGTATGAGGGCACAGCCGTGACGGTGGAATCGACCAATCCCTCGATGATGGCCATCGAAATCGCCACCAGTGAGGTGACCGGCCGCATCACCACGAAGCTCACAGAGGCCGAAACCGGAGTCGCCGTCGACGTGCATGTGCTGCTCCGCTCGAAAGGGTTCCTGGCGACGCTGTTCTTCCCGGTGATCACGCAAGCCCTGGGTAACGGTTTACCTGGTCAGGTCGAAGGTTTCGCCGGGCGATTGTCATAGACAGAGGCCCTGAGACCGTGGAGCGCGTCTACCAGTACTACAGAAGACCTGGACATCTCTTCCCCTACGACGTCCGCTACGACCCGTCCGACGTTGCCTTCTGCGAGCGCCGAGCAGACGGAAGCATACGCTTCAGACTCATCACCGAACATGGTTTCACCGAAGCGGTGCTCGCCCGACTCGATGGGTCCGGCACGACCATGGACCGCTATGCCGAGGACCGGCGTTTCATCTACTGGGAGGCAACCGTCGACCCGGCAGGATCCACTTTCGAGTACTCGTTCGCCCTCCGGTTCGGCAGCGATCAACCCGTGTACCTGGTTCCTTCCGGCATAACGAACGCGGCCGAGCGCCTCGACTACTGGGGTCTCGATGTGGCGCAGACGCAGCACGTGGAGGTACCGCAGTGGGCACGCGGCGCAGTTATCTATCAGATATTCCCTGATCGCTTCGCCAGCGGTGACCCGACGCTGACCCCGTCCGACGCCGACCCGTGGGGCAGCCCACCGCACCCCCGCCGATTCCAGGGTGGCGACCTCCGTGGGATTGCCCAGAAGGCTGACTACCTGGCGGACCTCGGGATCGATGCCGTGTATCTCAACCCGGTATTCCGTTCACTGTCGGTGCATCGCTACGACGCCGTCGACTATTACGAGGTCGATCAACGCCTGGGCGGTAATGAAGCGTTGAGGGAAATGGTCGAGGCGCTGCACTCCCGGGACATCAAGGTGATACTGGACGCTTCCTTCAATCACTGCCATCCGCACTTCTTCGCTTTTCAGGACATGATCGCAAATGGCCCCGCTTCGGATTATTGGGATTGGTTCGACGTCCACTCATACCCGCTCACGGTGCAGATCCGGCCGCGCGTCGCGCGAGATCTCTACGGCGAGCGGGCCGAACAATTCCTGGACTACCAGGTGAACACCATCAAGGCCTCCGGATTGACCCTGATCGAATCCGATGATGACGGCCCACCGGTCGAGCCATCCTTCGCCTCTTGGTATCGAGTGCCGACCATGCCGAGATTGGTGCTCACCAATCCGGATGCCCGGCAGTACTTCCTCGAGGTGGCCACTCACTGGATTACCAACTACGACATCGACGGCTGGCGGATGGATGTGGCGCGCTACATCGACCACGATTTCTGGGTCGACTTCCGCCGGGCCGTCAAGTCGGTCGACCCGGACACGTACCTAATCGCCGAAATCATGGGGGATGCGATGCCGTGGCTCCAGGGGGATCGATTCGACGCCACCATGAACTATCAATTCCGGGAGTTGGCCGTCGATTTCTTCGCCGAACCGACGATCGACGCCGACCGTTTTGTCGAAGGCCTCACCCGGATGCATGCGAGGTATGCGCCCGAGGTCGTCCTGGCGAGCCAGAATCTGATCGGCAGCCACGACACCGAGCGATTTCTCACGATGGCCGGCGATGACGCACAGCGCCTCGCGCTGGCCGTCTTCGCCCAAATGACCGTGCCGGGTGCCCCCGGGTTGTACTACGGAGACGAGGTCGGCATGACCGGAGGATCGGACCCCGGATCCCGGGGAGCCTTCCCGTGGCACGACGAGCAATCGTGGAATCAGGATCTCCTGACCCAGACCAGGACTCTGGGCCGGCTCCGCAGAGATCACCCCGCCCTCCGGTATGGGACGTTCGAGGTCGTCTACCTCGACAGCGATGCCTTCGCCTTCACGAGAACGAACGCAGATGAGCGCCTCCTGGTCATCGTCAATCGAGCCGAGGAGGCTCTGTCTTGTTTCATCCCGGTGACGGCCGACCGGGTCGATATCCTGCACGGCACCGGCGAGGTGTCGCCCGAACCGCTCGACCTTCGCGTCGCCGCAGTCCCACCCTGGTCCGGCCTGATCGCCTCGTTCTAACTGCGTTCTGGCGCGGCGATGTCTTCCTATGGCGAGCGAATGCCGCGCGAAAACGCAGAGGAACAGGGGTCAGTCGGCGAGGTTGAGCGGAATCGTTCCGAAGTCGCCGGCACCGAGGTCGTCGATCGAGCCGGAGGAGGCCGCCACATACGCCGACAGCCCGTCCTCCTGGACGCCGGCTGCGGGATAGGCAACGTCGATGATCCGGGTGTGGTTGAGGTCGGCCGGTCCCCCACCGAGGACCCACTGCTGTGCGGTGCCCTCGACATCGCGAACCCGCCGCACTCCGGTTGATGGATAACCTTCCTGGCTCAGCACGACGGCCGCGTAGCCCCAGCCGGTGGGATCACCTCCGCCGAACAGCTCGAGGGGGATCCTGGCCACGACCTTGCCCTTGTCCCCGAACGTGGTCACGTTGAACGTAGGGCTGGTTTCCTCCTGGTCCCCCGCCGCGTCGGCGACATAGATCGCCGGTTGCCATCCTTCCAGCGTGATGCCGTACTCCCACCCATCCCCCTCTTCGAGTGAGGCGTTGCGCCCGGGAATCAGCAGCCTCGCCCCGGTTCCCGCCCCCGGATCCTGATCGACGTATACGTCGAAGGTCTGGACCGAGAAGTTCCTGGGAGAACCCCACGGATTCTGAATGGGAGCAACGACCTCGAACGTGAGCACCAGGTCTCCGTTTTCGGTTCCGACCTGAAAGCGGCTGAGGTCGTAGCTCCCCGTCAGGAAGACGACATCGGCCGGATAGGTGTACGACCCGGGACCATGATCATCGCCAACGGGGTCTTCAACGTCGAGAAACACCTGGATATTGGAGATGTCCGGCACCTGAAACGCCATCGGTCCGGCCGCCGGCGACGGGGTCGTGCCCTGTACGAACTTGGCGAGAATCGTGTCGCCCGGTTCGAGCGCACCGAGCGCGCTCAGCGGCACTGCGAACTCGATACCGCCACCTTCGAGAACCGCGCCGGCAACCGGCAGGCAAGGATCCGGAGTAGGTCCGATCGGCGCTTCGACACAGCTCGTCGCACCGTCCCAGCGAAGAACGTGGGTCGCTCCAAAGCCCAGCACCGCTCCCGACTCGGTCACGGGCCTGCTCGAGCCGGACGGCGCGCCCAGGTAGATGTCGAATCGACTACCTGCGCCTACGCCGACGAACAAGTAGAGGTTCTCCTTGTCGAAGGCCCAGTCGATTCCTCCCGGCACCGTGTCGCCGTAGCCTCCCGCCCGGTCCCATGCGTCCTCCCTCGTACCGTCGATCGTCACGGTGAGGAGATCGGCGGGTTGCTGGTCCGCCACCACTGGCAGTTGGGGGATGATCGGGACCTGGATGAAGGTCGGCCGCGCGAGGTCGAGGAGGTCGTAGACCTGCCCGAGCAGCTCACGGTAGGCGCGATCGAAGTAGCCGTCGTCGCCGGATTCCTGGTCGGCGCCGTACCACCAGAACCAGTCGGAGCCTTCGGCGTAGAGCATTGTCTCAAACGCGGCCTCGAGCGCTTCGGCGGCGTAGTCACCGCTTTGCTCGGCCGCTCTGAGATCCCGGCGAACGTCGTAGAGGTAGTCCCAGGCCGTCGCTTCTTCTTTCTCTCCGATCCAGGTGGCGAAGTTCGGCTGGAACCACGCAGCCGGGAACACCTCGTCGATCACCTCGGGTTCGCCGAACCGCTCCAGGTACACGCTCGGCGTGATGGTCTCGATCCAGTCGGTCGTGGTCAGCATGGTGTAGAGCGCGTCGAGGAAATCCTTGCCGTCGTTGGGGTAGTTCTCCCAGGCGTTCTCTCCGTCGAGGATCACCGACACCACGTAGGGCAGGCCGGCGTCGGCGGCGGACTGCATGTCGAGTGAGTCACGGATGTTCTCGAGCCGCTGCAAGAAATCGGCGGCAGCTTCCTGCGGATCGGTTCCCGAATACTCGAAGCCGATCAGATCGGAGAGACGGACATCGCGAAAGAACATGCCAACGTTGGGTGGTCGGTTCGGCTCGGCCGCCCACGGCCGGTAGAGCAGGTCTCCCTGCTCCACCGTTTCATCTGCGTTCCTGGTGAACGAACCGAGGTCGAGGCTCCTGGCCAGCACGTCCTCCCCGGTCGCCACCCACTCGACGCCGTCTTTGGAGAACAAGCCCATCACCAGTTCGGCCACTGATCCCTCACCGGGCCACATGCCGGTAGGCCGGGCCCCGAGGAGCCGTTCCGCTTCGTCGAGGCCCCGGACGATGTGCTGGTCGGCATCGGCGACCTCCCGGAAGCGGTCGTCCGGCAGTAGAGCGGTGGGATCGCCGGCGAGGGCGAGGTCGGTGTCGGCGATGAGCGGCAGGATGGGATGCGCCAGCGGCGTGGTGGTGACCTCGATCACGCCCTCCTTCCACAGACGAGCGTGCAGCGGAATGATCTCCTGGATGATGCGCAGGTGCTCACCGAAGACAACGACCTTGTCTTCCTCGGTGAAATCGCGCTCCCTGGCTACGAGGGCTGCCAGCGGCTCCTCCGCCAGGAAGTCGGGATCGGTCCAGGCCAGGTTGAAGAGCACCTGGAGGTCGAGGAAGTCCTGGCTCGACCATTGTTCCAGGGCACTTTCGCCGGTCGACCCGCCCCGGCTGTCGGCTAACTCTTGAAAGCGTGGGAAGCGAGCGATGATCTGGGGATTGACGTCGAAGAAACGCTCGAGAATGAACGTTTTCTCGTCGTCGCTCAGCGACGATGCCGGCAGTTCGGCCATCGTCCAGTAGATGTCCTTGGCGCCGCCGGCCAGGTCCTCGAGTTGCCGCAGCAGCACCGGGGTCAGGTTGAACGTGACGTTGAGACCTGGGTAGCTCCCGACCATGGCGACCATGTCGTAGTAGTCCTTGGTGGCGTGTAGCCGCACCCACGGCCGGGTATAGACGCCGTTTTCATCCTTGGGATAGAACGGCTGGTGCTGGTGCCACATCAGGTTGACGTACAGGGGTGGTCCGTCGTAGACGGCCGGCATGGTCGTAGTGGCCGCCGGTGGGAGTGACGTGGGGGTGGTGACGGGAGCCGTGGTCGTGGTCGTTTCGTTTGCGGCCCCGGTGCAAGCTGCGGCCACAAGAGCAAGAACCACGATCGGTGCGAAAAGACGGTGCAACGACGGCACGTGCTACCCGCGACTCGCGACCAGCGACCGGCGCCTCATCCCTTGACCGAACCCTGGGTCAGCCCGGACACGATGAACCGCTGCAGGAATAAGAACAGGACGATGACCGGGAGCCCCAGCAGAAGGGCACCCGCGGCGAAGGGTCCCCATCGTTGATTGAACTGGTCGGTCAGGAATCGATAGAGACCCACGGCCATCGTGTAGTTCTTGGAACTGCCTTGACCCAGAACCGCGTCGGCCAGCACGAAGTCGTTGAGCAACATGATGAAGGAGAGGAGAAAGATCACCGCCAGGATGGGCGCGACGAGGGGCAGGATTATCCGGAAGAAGATCTGCGAATGGGTAGCTCCGTCCACCTTGGCGGACTCGTCGAGGTCGACCGGCACCGTGTCGAAGAATCCCTTCATGAGCCATACGTTGACGCCCATTGCTCCGCCTAGATAGATGAGGAGGAGTCCGATCTTGGTACCCAGGCCGACCGCGGGGAACACGCCCTTGATCTGCACCATCATCAGGAAGATCGCCACAAAGGCAAGGAGTTGAGGGAACATCTGAATCAAGAGCACCGTCAGCAGGCCGGTCCGACGACCGCGAAACCGCATCCGCGAGAAGGCGTAGGCGGCAAACGCCGCCAGCAAGACCTGCAGTGCCGCGGCGCCGCCGGCGATCAACATCGTGTTCCTGTACCAGTAGGCGTAGTCCGTTTCTTCGAACAACTCCCTGTAGTTGTCGAGGGTCACGTTGCTGGGAATCAAGGTCTGCGACTGGAGCGACCCGAGGGGGTTGAACGAGGCAGAGATGATCCAGATCACCGGAAACAGAGCAAAGACGAGCGCCAGCCATGCCACGAGATGACGCCAGCCGGTGTTTCGGAACCACCTGACGAACGAGGACTGCTGCCCCGGCCGTTGCAGCTCAGCGGTGGTGTTCTGTTCGACTCGGGTGCTGTCGACAACCATCAGGCAAGGTCCTCCAGAGCGCGGGTACGGCGGAAACTAAGGGCCGAGATAGTGGCGACCATGATGAAGATCATGATGGCTATAGCCGAGGCGAAACCGAAGTCCGACCCACTCCCGGCTTCAAAGGCCAGCCGGTAGGTGTAGCTGATCAAGATGTCGGTATGTCCGGCCGGAGTTTGAGCGCCGGCAATCGGCGGACCGCCGCCGTTGAGGAGGTAGATGATGTTGAAGTTGTTGAAGTTGAATGCGAAGGAGGCGATCAGCAGCGGGGCCACGGAAACCAGCAATAGCGGGAAGGTGATTCGGCGAAACGCCTGGCGCGGCGTCGCTCCGTCGACGAAGGCAGCTTCCTTGAGATCTTCGGGGATCGCCTGCAATGCCCCCGTCGTGATCAGGAACATGTAGGGGAAGCCGAGCCAGAGGTTGACGAGGAGAACGGAGAGCTTGGCCATCCAGGGGTCACGCAACCAGGGGATGTTTGTGCTGAGTACATCGTTGACGACCCCGTACTCCTGGTTGAGCATCCCGGCCCACACGAGGGCGGTCAGGAATGCCGGAAGTGCATACGGGAAGATCAGGAACGAGCGGTAGATCTTCTTACCGCGCATGGTTGGATGGTTGAGCGTCATAGCCAGCCCAAGTCCGACCACGAATGTGAACAGGACGCTGAGAAGTGCAAACGCATAGTTCCACAGAAAGACCCGAACGAACGGTCCGCGAATGGCCTGGGAGGTGAAGATACGACTGAAGTTCTTCCAGCCGATGTTTGCCACCCAACCCGGGGTGAGTTTCTCGCCGGTGCTGCTGACGAAGTTGCCCTCGACCGGCGTGTAGGTGATGCCCGTCTCGATATTGGTCACCGTGTCGGAGGCTTCGTCATATTGGAATACGGCCTCATAGAGAGCTGCGCTGGTGGCGGTGACGACCCGGATGACCCCCTGTTCGGTCGGGATCTCGAATTCGCTCTGCAACTCGTCTTGCCGATCGGCCAGATCGCGCAACGCAAGTGCTGAGTAGCCGTCGACTTCCGTCACCTTGCCGGCGTCGTCGAGCACGATGTCACCGGGATCCTGGAGGCCTTCGGGGGTTCCAAGGAACTGATTGCCTGCGTCGTCGGTCAGGAGGAGAGCAAACTCGCCCGTACCTCCGTCCGCTGCCAGAACGTTGGCCTGGTAGCGGGTAGCACCGGGCACGTTGGATACCCGAGTAGAGATACTGTCGAGCACCTGCTCCTTGGTGAGCACGTTCCCGGTGCCGTAGTTGGTGAATGCGATGTAGCCCGAGTACACGACCGGGACCACCTGGAAGATGAGAGCAAAGATCGTCCCGGGAATCAGATACTTGAGGGGAATTGCCCGTCTCGTCAGGTAGGCGATATCGAGGAGCAATGTCGCTCCAACGACAACGATCAGACCGGCCCACCAACGCGCCGTCCAAATGGTGGGAATCGATGCCAGTGCGATCGCGTTGACCGCCGCCAGGAACAGCAGCTTGAGGATCGTGCCACCGGATAGCGAGAGCCGGGAGGATCGCTCCTCCCGGCTCACCGGAGAACCGGCAGGGTCGGACGGGCCCGAAAGCCCGGTCTCCTCAACCCTGCCCGGTTCGCCTTGCTTCACGGACTGATCAACCTGCGGCGATCAGCGTTCGGATCTGCGCGGCCGCGTCGGTGAACGCTGCGATGGGATCCCCACCAGTCAGGATGAGTTCGTACGCATCCGTCCAGGCGGTCCAGACAGATCCCATCTCAGGGATAGCAGGCATGGGATAGCCGTTCTGGCCCGAGAGGCCGAAGCCCTGAATCGCCTGGTTATCTGCCGACACCTCGGCGAATGCGCCGAGATGAGCGGGCGGACGGGGATCAGCCTGGAACAGCGCCACCTGAGCCTCCTGCGTCGACATGAAGTCGAGTACGAAGGTCTGGGCAAAGATCGGGTTCTCTGCGAACGCCGAAATCATGAAGCCTTGCACGCCGATGAACGGCTGCGGTTCGCCGCCGGCCGCCGGCGGGATCGGCTCCACCACGTAATTAACGCCCTCGAAGCTGGGCAACGCCCATGGACCGGTGATGGCGAAGGGCGCGGTGCCGTTGCCGAAGCTTTCGGTCATGATGTCGTAGGTGACGTCGACGTTGATCAGGCCGGAGGCGGCATAGTCGCTGAACGCCTGGGCGGCGGCGAGGCCACCTTCGCTGTCGATGCCCACGTCCTCAGGGTTGTAGCTGCCGTCGGCGTTGACGCCGAACACATAGCCACCGTAGGAGGTGACCAGCGGGTAGTTGTGATACGGATCGCCGTTACCGTTTTCTTGCAGCGCCAGCGGGACTTCTACGTCACCGGCCGCGAAGAGGGCCAGGGCGACCTCGGCCAGTTCTTCGAACGTCGCCGGAGCATCCGGGACGAGGTCGACATTGCGGACCAGCGCAATGTTCTCGACTGAGGTAGGCAGGCCGTAGATCTGACCCTCATAGTTGAATGCCTGGATCGAGGCCTCACTGAACTGATCTGCGACGGCGCTCACGTCTAGGGGAGCGACAACACCGCTGTCGACGAGCTGGCCAAGCCAGTCGTGGGCTCCGATGATGATGTCGGGACCCTCACCGGCCGGACCGGCGACAATCAGACGGTCGCGGATTTGGCCGGAGCCGACTTCCTGCACGGCAACGGTCAGGCCGTTGTCTGCGCCGAACTGCTCGGCGAACGGCGTGATCGCAGGAGCACGGGTATCGTCGGCCCAGATCACCAGGTCGGCGTCGGCCCGGACAACCGGCGGCAGCGTCGTTGTGGTCGTCCCGCCGGTATCGGCGAGTGTCGTGGTGGTTTCCGGAGCGGCCTCTGTTGTGGTCGTCGCCGGAGCAGCTGTAGTACTAGGGGCTGCCACTCCCTCGGTCGTCTCGGTCGTGTCGCTGCCACATGCGGCGACAATCAACGAGAAGGCCAGGATGAGCCCCAGAAGGGCTTTCCAGTTCTTCATCAGATTCCTTCTTTCGGTAGAACCGGCCGTCGCGGATGTGAAGCTGTTTCCCAGCGTGCGATAGCCGGCAAAGACACGATTTGATGCTAGATAGATTTTGGGCCACCCGACAAGACGCGAAGACCTAAAAAGGTCGCCGACCAGCCTCCGAAACCGATCACCTCATCGCAGAGACGAGGATCACGCGACCCGCGACGCTCCTACTCGGCGCCTTCTTCGAGTTGGCGCAGCCCTTCGGCCACTTTTCTGGCCGCGTCGGCGTCGCCCTTGGCGAGTTCGGCCCGGTCGGTGAGCAAGGTCACCTGATTGTTGAGAATCTGGAGGAATCCGCCGTGCACGCCGATGGTGACGGTTTCAGCTCCCGACTCGATCTTCACCGCCCCGGTGGCCAGCGCCGCCATGACCGGCTCATGATCGGCCATGATGCCGATCTCGCCTTCGGTGGTCCGCGCCACGACGAAGGTCGCTTCTCCGGACCAAACGGTGGCCTCGGGCGACACAACATCAACGTTGAAGGGCTTAGCCATCAGCGCACCCCCAAAACCACGTTTTCGCGCGGGGATCCCACCCTATTTGGGGTGATTCCCGCGCGAAAACGGAAAAGAGGGGACACTAGACGCCCACCGCTTCGATTTCTTTCGCTCTGGCGATGACGTCGTCCATGCCGCCGACCATGTAGAAGGCCTGCTCGGGGTACTGATCCATGGAACCATCCAGGATGGCCTTGAACGAGCGGATCGTCTCCTCGATGGGCGTGTACACACCGGCCTGGCCGGTGAACTGCTCGGCGACGAACATCGGCTGGGCCAGGAACTTCTGAATACGCCGGGCCCGGCTCACGATCAGCTTGTCCTCTTCGGACAACTCGTCGATGCCGAGAATGGCGATGATGTCCTGGAGGTCCTTGTACCGCTGGAGCACCTGCTGGACCGATGTGGCGACCTCATAGTGCTCGTCGCCAACGATCAGCGGGTCGAGGGCCCGGGAGCTCGAGTCGAGCGGGTCCACCGCCGGGTAGATGCCCAGTGCGGTCAACGGACGGGACAGCACAGTGGTGGCGTCGAGGTGAGCGAAGGCCGTATGCGGAGCCGGGTCGGTGATGTCGTCCGCCGGCACGTAGATGGCCTGGAGCGACGTGATCGAACGGCCGCGCAGCGAGGTGATGCGCTCCTGGAGCACACCCATCTCGCCGGCCAGGGTCGGCTGGTAGCCCACCGCAGACGGCATCCGGCCGAGCAGAGTGGACACCTCGGAACCCGCCTGAGTGAACCGGAAGATGTTGTCGATGAACAGCAGCACGTCCTGGTTCTGGACGTCCCGAAAGTACTCCGCCATAGTCAGCGCCGAGAGCGCCACCCGGAGCCGCACGCCGGGCGGTTCGTCCATCTGACCGAACACCAGCGCAGCCTTCTCGATGACGCCGGAATCCTGCATCTCCAGGAAGAGGTCGTTGCCTTCACGGGTGCGTTCGCCGACCCCGGCAAACACGGACACACCACCGTGCTGGGTAGCCACCCGGTTGATCATCTCCTGGATGAGCACGGTCTTGCCGACGCCGGCCCCGCCGAACAGGCCGATCTTGCCACCCTGGAGGTACGGGCAGAGGAGGTCGAGCACCTTGATACCGGTCTCGAACACCGTCTTCTGCGGTTCGACATCCTCGAAGGCCGGGGCGGCGCGGTGAATCGGCCAGCTCTCGCCGTCCTCGATGCTGTCGACGTCGAGGGGTTGACCCCACATGTTGAAGATGTGGCCGAGGGTGCGGTCGCCGACCGGAACCGAGATCGGCCCTCCGGTGTTACGGACCTCGGTGCCGCGCACCAGACCATCGGTCGGTGCCATGGCAACGGCCCTGACCCGGTTGCCGCCGAGATGCTGAGCGGTTTCGGCGATAACCATGCTGGTCACGCCGTCCACGGTCAGATCGACCTCCAACGCGAAGTTGATCTCCGGAAGCCGGTCGGGCGGGAATTCCACGTCGATCACCGGTCCGGCGACCTTCGTGATACGTCCGATGCTTGTTGCTTCTGCCACGATTCCGTGCTCCTTTATGACGTCTGGGGGGCGAGCGCCTCGGCGCCGCCGACGATCTCAGAGATCTCCGTGGTGATCTCAGCCTGCCGTGCCCTGTTGGCGATTCTGGTGAGGATGCGAATGAGTTCGTCGGCGTTCTCGGTGGCCGCCTTCATGGCCCGCCGCCGCGCAGAGTGCTCCGAGGCCGACGCTTCCAGCAGCATGCTGAACACGGTCGATTCCACATAGCGGGGCAGCAACCGATCGAGAATGGCGGCCGGCGACGGCTCGTAGGCATAGTCCACCGCGGCGGCGGCCTCGCCACCCTCGGCCCCTTCCGGAGCCACGATGGGCAGCAGTTGGAACTGGAGTGCCACCTGGGTCATCGGCGACTTGTACTGGGTGTAAAAAGCGTCAACTGAGTCGACGTTCTGGGATGCATACGCATCCATCAAGATGTTGGCGATCGCCCTGGCATCACCGTAGCCGGGCGTGTCGGTCACGCCCAGGAAAGTGCGCTCGATGTGATACTTGCGGTAGTTGAAGTAGCTCTGCGCCTTCTTCCCCACCACGAACAGCCGTGCCGGCGTTCCAGACTTCTCCAGGGCGATGATGTGGCGTTCGGCTTCCCGGATGATCGTCGAGGCATACGCTCCGGCCAGGCCGCGATCCGACGAGACGATCAGCACACCCGCGTTTCGCACCTCGCGCCGTTCGAGCAGCATGTGCGACGAGCCCCCGGAGGCGCCGGACACGTTGCGGATGACCTCGACCAGCTTGGCCGAGTAGGGCTTGGAGGCTGCCACCCGGGCGGTCGCTTTCGGGATCCTCGATGCGGCGATGAGCTCCATCGCCCGCGTGATCTTCATCGTCGACTGGACGGACTTGATCCGCCGTCGCGTATCCCGGAGTTCGGCGCTGGCCACCGGTCGCTACCCCTCGATCTCGTAGATGTCTTTGAACTCGGAGATAGCCGCCACGAGGGTCTCCTCGTCCGGAAGTGCGCCGGTCTCACGGATGGTGTCGAGCATCTGACCGTGGCGGGCTCGCATGTGGTCCATCAGCGCCGACTCGAACTCCTCAACGTGTTCGGTGGGGATCGAATCCATGTGGCCTTCGGTCACCGCGTAGATCGACACGATCTGCTCTTCGACCGGCATCGGCTCGAATTGACCCTGCTTGAGCACCTCGACCACCCGGCGGCCCCGCTCCAACTGGGCGAGTGAGGCGGCGTCGAGCTCAGAGCCGAACTCGGCGAACGCTTCGAGTTCGCGGAACTGGGCGAGGTTGAGGCGCAACGGACCGGCTACCTTCTTCATGCCCTTGACCTGGGCGTTGCCGCCCACCCGGGACACCGAGATACCGGCGTTGATGGCGGGGCGCAGACCCGAGTAGAACAGGTCGGCTTCCAGGAAGATCTGTCCATCGGTGATCGAGATGACGTTGGTCGGGATGTAGGCAGACACATCGCCGGCCTTCGTCTCGACGATCGGCAGGCCGGTCAACGACCCGCCCCCCAGCTCATCTGAGAGCTTGGCGCAGCGTTCGAGTAGACGGCTGTGCAGGTAGAAAACGTCACCCGGATAGGCCTCACGGCCGGGCGGACGGCGCAGCAACAAGGAGATCTCGCGGTAGGCAACGGCCTGCTTCGACAGGTCGTCGAAGATGATCAGGGCGTGCTCCCCCTTGTACATCCAGTACTGACCGATGGCCGAGCCGGCGTACGGTGCGTACATCTGCAGAGCGGCCGGCATGGCCGCCGAGGCGTTGACCACCACCGTGTACTCCATGGCCCCGTGCGACTCGAGGGCGTCGACCACCTCTGCGACGGTCGAGCTCTTCTGCCCGATGGCCACGTAGATGCACTTTACGCCCAGGCCCTTCTGATTGATGATCGTGTCGACGGCGATGGCGGTCTTGCCCGTCTGGCGGTCGCCGATGATCAGCTCGCGCTGGCCGCGCCCGATCGGGGTCATCGCGTCGATGGCCTTGATGCCGGTCTGGAGCGGCTGGACCACGGGCTGGCGCTCGACCACGGATGGCGCTTGCGTCTCCAGCAGGCGGCTGGACGACGCGTTGACCGGACCTTTACCGTCGAGCGGGTTGCCGAGCGGGTCGACGACCCTCCCGAGTAGTTCGTCACCGACCGGTACGGACAGCACCTTGCCGGTTTGGCGGACCGGGGAGCCTTCTTCGATGTGGTTCGATTCACCCATGAGCACCACACCGAGGTCGTGTTCATCGACGTTGAGGGCGACCCCCTGGAGTCCGCCCTGGAACTCCAGCAGTTCGGAGGCCATTGCGTTGGGCAGGCCCTTGACCCGGGCAACACCGTCGGCGATGGAGGAGACGTAGCCGACGGTCTCCTGGGTAATGGTCGGCTCCCACCCCTCGAGGTTCCTGCGGAGGGAAGCCGTGATGTCTTCCGGATTGATGGTCATCTCTGGCATCGGTGACTCCTTAGCGGCTCTGTAGCGTGTCTCGCAGCGTGTCGAGACGGCTGCGAACCGAGCCGTCGATCACGGTGTCGCCGACGCGGGCGACGATGCCGCCGAGAACCTTCGGGTCCACGACGACTTTGACTTCGACCTGTTTTCCGGTCACTTTGGCGAGCGCCGACTCGAGACGGGCAATCGTCTCTGCGTCGAGCTCAACGGCCGACCGCACCTCTGCTATCGCCCGGTGCCGTTCGGCGGCCGCCCTGGCAACGAACCCGTCGACGATCTCAGGCAGCTCGGAGGCGTGACCGGCGCCGACGATGAACCCGACGAGGGACACGGTCAGCTCAGACGCCCTGGCACCAAGGAGGTCGTCGATGACGCCCTGCTTGCGCTCCTGCGGGAGGCGAGGATCGGTGAGCGCTTCCCGCAGCTCGTTGGAGCTCTCGAAGGTTCGGGCGATTCTGAAGAGTTCGCGCTCGACTCGTTCGAGTTCACCCTCACCGCGGGCGATCTCGAAGACCGCCGACGCGTAGCCCTGGATGCGGTCTTCAGCGGCCATCTACTCGGTCATCCTGTCCAGGTCGGCTAGGTACCGTTCGACTAGACCCAGCTGGACGCTGCGGTCGAGGTTCTCCCCGACCACCCGCTCGGCGAGGTCGATCGACAGGTTGGCAACCTCGACCCGGGCAGAGGCAAGGGCACGATCGCGCTCGGTGGCGGCATCCTGGCGGGCCTTGGTGGTGATGTGCTCGGCTTCAGTTTGAGCCTTGGCGACGATATCGACCTTCATGGCTTCGGCGGCCGACCGGGCTTCGTTGATGATCCCGGCGGCCTCGCCCTTGGCATCGGCGAGCTGCTTGCGATAGTCGTCGAGGAGGCTGTGTGCTTCGGCTTTGGTGGCCTCGGCGTCCTCCATCTGGCCCTTGATGGCCCGCTGACGGTCCTCGAGCATCTTGTCGATGGCCGGGAACGCCCATTTCCAGACGAAGAAGAAGACGATGGCGAAGGCGATGATGCCGGCGACCAGTTCATACGGGTCGGGCAGGACAAGGCCAACGTTCGAGGTCTCTTCTGCTTCTTCGGCGGCCAGGACCAGCACCGTGGACAGTGCGTACAACACGGTGACCTCCTAGGCGATGAAGAAGAGCACGAACCCGATCAGGGCCAGCGCCTCCGTGAATGCGATACCGAGGAACATGGTGGTACGCACGGTGCCGGCCATCTCAGGCTGACGCGCCATGGCGGTGATGGCATTGCCAACCACGATGCCGATGCCGATGCCAGGTCCGATGGCGGCGAGACCGTACCCCATCAGGGCAAGTCCTCCTTTGAGGACCTCTATTGATCCTTCCATTTCCCTTCTCCTCCTTAGTGCTCTGGGTGAACTGAAGACTGAATGTAGACGGCGGATAACAGCGTGAAGATGTAGGCCTGCAGAACCGCCACGACGATCTCGAACAGGTAGATACCGAGGCCGAAAGCGAACCAGGCGACGCCCACCAGGCTCTTGGCGCCGGCATCGGCGAAGTTCCAGATGAAGATGGCGCCGGAACCGAGCAGCAGGGTCAACATGAGGTGGCCGGCCACCAGGTTGGCGAAGAGCCGCACCGCCAGGGTGAGCGGCCGCAAAATGAAGGTCGAAAACAACTCGATGACGCCGACCAGCCAGCGCAACCCGATGGGAACCGACTTGGGCCAAATGATGTCGGTGAGGTAGCGGAAGCCGTTCTTCTTGAAACCGACGAACACGAAGATCACATAAGTGACGATGGCCAAAAAGGCGGGGATCGCCATCCGGGAGGTGATCGGGAAGTTGACCAGCGGGGTGACCTCAAAGAGGTTGCCGACCAGCAGGAACAGGAACATGGCGGTCAGGTAGGGGGCGTACTTGACGCCATCCGGTCCGATGATGTCTTCCGCCACATCCTTCCGCACGAACTGGACGAGGCTCTCGACGACGGCCTGAAACTTGGAAGGGACCACGCTTCCTTTGCGGAGCCCGAAGTAGAGAATGGCCAGCACAATGAAGGCGGCCAGGAAGATCAGGAGAATGGTTCGGGTGATGGCGAGCTCGCCGATGTGGAAGATGGTGGGGAGCTCGAAGAGCTCTTTGACGTCGGCAGGGGCGCAGATCACCTCGTTGGCGACATCGCATTCACTAGCCAGGATCAGTTGGTCAACCATGGTCTCCTCGTCGCTTCCCCGCGAGTGCTCTCACTTCTAAAACCAATAGTGCAAGATAGGCCACAACGACCGTAACTCCCAATGTCATACGGTCGACGGGCAAGATGTTGGCGAGAAGATACATCGTCGCCGCGATCAGGCCCAATCGAGCGATGAAACCAAGGAGCGCGGCCGCATAGTAGGCGGCGAACGAGATCCGCGCCGCCATGGACAGGAACACTCCGGTGATGAGGTAGTAGCCCACCACGATGGCGACCCCCAGGGCGGCAGACCAGGCGCCGTCCCATCCCCTGACCAGCCAGAAGACGGCTACCAAGATGGGACCGACGACGATTGTGCGACGCACCGTGCTCTTGGCCAGGTCGAGTTCGACCGGCCGTTGCTCGGCTACGTAGGTCTCGGCGTCACTTCTCTCGAACATCGTCGTCCTTGGTCGCCAGTGTCCACATGCGATAGAAACCGCTGACCGACCCGGCGATGATGCCGATCACGATGAACCACGGGTCGGTGTCGAGCCAGAAGTCCAGCAACCATCCAAGCAGCCACCCGGCCAAAATGGACCCGAGGAAGCTTCCCCCCTCGACCCACCCATCGTTGATGGCCCCGGTGACGACCTGGTGTGGATTGTCACGCTTCATGGTCGCGAGTTCCTAGTCGCGAGTCGCGAGTTTCTAGTCGCGAGTCGCGAGTTTCTAGTCGCGAGTGGTGGGCCGTCACTGCGCACCACCGCGTTTCCTCCCCCACGGCACGTGGGGGAGATGCCGAGTCCTCGAGGCAGAGGGGGCCGACCGACCCGATCCTCGGTCCCCCCGCAGGGGGGAAGGTCCCTGCGCCGAAGCAAAGCGAAGGCGGAAGTAGGGGGGCACGACCCGCAGAGAGAGCCACCCGGACCTCGGTCCCCCCGCAGGGGGGAAGGTCCCTGCGCCGAAGCAAAGCG
>JARGFH010000005.1:0-46862 GCA_029210695.1 Acidimicrobiia bacterium | reverse complement strand
CCGAGAGAGAGCCACCCGGACCTCGGTCCCCCCGCAGGGGGGAAGGTCCCTGCGCCGAAGCAAAGCAAAGGCGGAGGTAGGGGGGCCGCCTTCGTACATCGCACGATGGGAAGCATCAACCGCGGTCTGCTCTATCACAGTCGTTCCCTTGACGAACTTGTGAATCCCTTCACAATCGAACCAACCCCTGCAATGAGCGAGGTATTCCTTGAGGGTCGCGAGTTGCTGGTCGCGAGTCGCTGGTCCAGAAGCCCCCCTCCCCCACCTCCGGCGAGGGGAGAACGCAATCTGTTTGCTCCCCGCCGCGCATCGCACACTTCCTCCCCCACGGCCCACCACCGCGTTCCTCCCCGCCGCGCACCCAGGGTTCTCCCCCACCGGCACACCCCACCGCGTTTCTCCCCCACGGCACGTGGGGGAGATGCCGAGTCTGCGAGGCAGAGGGGGCGACCCGCGACCCGCGACCCGCGACCCGCGACTCGCGCCTCACACATGCCCGACGAACCCCTCCGGATACGGAGGGAACTGCTTCGCCAACTGGCGGATTTGCGACTCGGTGGCGGCCAGAACCCGCTCTTCTCCGTGGTTGCGCAAGGCTTCGGTGATGAGGTCGGCCACCTGGACCATCTCGACTTCCTTCATACCCTGCGTGGTCACCGACGGTGTTCCGATTCGCACTCCCGAGGCCCGGAACGGCGGCCGGGGGTCGAAGGGAATCGTGTTGAAGTTGAGGGTGAGGCCGATGCGGTCGAGCATCTTGGCGGCGTCCTTGCCGGTCAGTTCCTCGTCGACGGAGCGGAGATCGATCAGCATCATGTGGTTGTCGGTGCCGTCCGAGACGAGACGGAGGCCGTTCTCCATGAACCGGGCCGCCAGGGCCGCCGCGTTGGCTATCACCTGGTGGGCATACTCCTGGAACGCCGGCTGGGCGGCTTCGTGGAAACACACGGCCTTGCCGGCGATCTGGTTATACAGCGATCCCCCCTGGGCGTTGGGGAACAGCCCCTTCTGGATCTCCAGGCCCATCTCCTCGTTGTTGGTGATGATTGCTCCACCGCGAGCACCGCGCAGTGCCTTGTGGGTGGTGAAGGTGACGACGTCGGCGTGCTCGATCGGATTCGGGAACGCCTTGCCGGCTACCAACCCGATGTAGTGGGCGGCGTCGACCATGAAAACCGCTCCGATTTCGTCGGCGATCTCACGGAACCGCTCGTACTCGAGGTGGCGGGGATAGGCCGAGTATCCGGCCAGCAGGATCTTCGGCCGGTGCTCGTGGGCGAGTTTGCGGACCTCGTCCATGTCGATGCGCTCGGTGACGGGGTCGACTCCGTAGGCAACGAAGTTGTAGTAGCGGCCGGAGAAGTTGACGGGCGAGCCGTGGGTGAGGTGTCCGCCCTGGTCGAGGCGCATTCCCAGCACGGTGTCGCCGAGGTCGAGCAGGCTGAAGTAGACGGCCATGTTGGCCTGCGCACCCGAATGAGGCTGGACGTTGGCGTGCACACCGCCGAGCAGTTCGAGCACCCGCGTCTGGGCCAGGCGCTCCATCTCGTCGACGATCTGGCAACCCTCGTAGTACCGCCGTCCGGGATAGCCCTCTGCGTACTTGTTGGTGAACACCGACCCGGTCGCCTGCATCACTGCAGTCGAAGCGAAGTTCTCAGAAGCGATCAGATGAATGCTGGTGTTCTGCCGGTCGAGGTCCCGCCGGATGAGATCGGCCATGGCCGGGTCGACGTGTTCGATGTTGCGAGAATCGATCATGGCTTCCTTCAGAATTGGGTCGACCAGAGGGTAGTCGCCCGGCAAATACTCACCTTATTCGGCGGAGAAGAACGCGAGTCCCCCGAGCAGAACCGCATTCGTCCCAACAACCGAGGCGAGAAGCCGCCACCCCAAAGCGCTCACCGGCGTTTTCTCCCCCGCGACCGCGCCGGAGACACCGAGCCCTCGACCCACCGCGTTTCTCCCCCGCTCCGCGGGGGAGATGCCGAGTCTTCGAGGCAGAGGGGGCAGCCACACCGGGTACCCTTCGCCCGAGATTCCCAGAGGAGTACGCATGAACATCCTGCTGACCGGTGGGACCGGCTACATCGGTAGTCACACTGCCGTCGAACTGATCGAAGCGGGCCACCAGGTCACGTTGATCGACAACTTCTCCAACAGCAGGCCGGCCGTGCTCGATCGACTCCGGGAGATCACCGGGACAGACATCGATTTCTTTGAGATCGACGTCCGCGACGATTCCGCCCTCGAGGACCTGATGGGCCAGCGCTCGTTCGACGCGGTCATTCACTTCGCCGCTCCCAAGGCGGTCGAGGAGTCGGTCAGGCGGCCGCTGCACTACTACCAGAACAGCGTCGGCGGAACGGCCACTCTCTGCGAGGTGCTCGACCGCCATGACGTGCGGAACTTGGTCTACAGCTCCTCGGCGACCGTTTACGGCATGCCGGAACAACTCCCGGTGACCGAGGAGTCCCCGCTGTCGGCGCTCAACCCTTACGGCCGGACCAAACTCATCTGTGAGTACTTGCTCGAAGATCTACAGGCGTCCGACACTCGCTGGAACATCGTTTCGCTTCGTTACTTCAACCCGGTCGGCGCCCACGTGTCTGGCTTGATCGGGGAGGACCCGCAGGGCAAACCGGCCAACCTGGTGCCTTTCATCGCGCAAGTTGCGGTTGGCAGACGCGACGAACTGGAGATCTTCGGGAGCGATTACCCGACCCCGGACGGCACCGCCATTCGCGACTACCTGCACGTCACCGACCTGGCCGCCGGCCATGTGGCCGCCCTCGACTACCTCGAGAGCGAACCCGGTTTCGACGTGATCAACCTCGGGACCGGCCGGGGTCAATCGGTTCTCGAGATGGTGCAAGCCTTCGAGCGGGCTTCGGGAACCGGCATAGCCCGCCGCCTCGTAGACCGGCGACCGGGAGACGCCCCCGAGGTGTGGGCCGACGTTTCAAAGGCCAAACGTGTTCTGGGCTGGGCCGCCGACCGCAGTGTCGACGAAATGTGCGCGGACGTATGGCGCTGGCAATCCCAGAACCCCTACGGCTTCGCAGACCCCGATTGACCTTCGGGTTTCGTTCCAGTCGGCCTAGCCGAGCAAGTCCCCGAACGTCACCGGTCCTTCACGCACCAGTCGGGGCGGATTGGTGGTCATGTCCACAACGGTGCTGGGTTCCCCGCCTGGGCTTCTCCCCTCCAGGTAGACCGCCACACCACTGCCCAGCAGCTCCCGAGCCTCAACCTCATCTTGAGCTGGAGGGTTGCCACTACGATTGGCCGATGTCACCGCCAAAGGCCCGGCCGCACTGAGAAAGTCAAGAGCGACGGGATGATCCGGGATCCGCACGGCGACGGTTCCCCGCTCGCGCTCCCCCACCCAATCCGGCAGTTCAACGTGCCGGCGCAGCACCAAGGTCAACGGTCCCGGCCAATGGCGCAAGGCCATATCTTCGATCTCAGGCGGGATGTCGACGATCTCGAGTGCCTGGGCGACGGTCGCCACCAGAACGGGAATAGCCTTCTCGTCGGGTCTGCCCTTCAACTCGTAGAGCGCCGCCACGGCCTCCGTGTTGAGCGGATCAACCGCCAGGCCGTATACGGTGTCGGTGGGCACACCCACGATGAGCCCACGGTGAATGGCGGCAACAGCCGCGTCGATCGTCGTCATGGGGTTGAGTCTACGTCTCCACCCGGCCGACAACGGGTTGGCATCCGAGGCATAGAAGGGATCAGCGGAAAACGCGCGAAGGCGCTGTGCTCATCTCTGAGCGCCAGCGCCTTCGTCTCGACCCGGGCGGCCCTCCCGTCGTGCCGTGATCTGCAGCACGCCCGCACCGATCGGGTCGGATCGGTCACCTCACGCTCCCCCTGAACTCAGTGACCGATCATTGGTTCAGGGATCATCGCTCCCAGCCCGCAAACCACCCCAAGTGGTTTCATTGCCACCATAACGGCGACACTCCTTCCTGCCAATAACTGGTCGCAACCCGCGCGAATCGACTAGTTACCGGGGCTCTCGCTCGAAGAAAGACCACGGACCGCGTTCCTCCCCGCGACATTCACCGCGTTCCTCCACCGCTGCAAATCACGTCGTTCCTCCACCGCTGAAAGCGGGGGAGGTGGTTTCGCCGAAGGCGAAAGCGGAGGGGGGCAGCAACCCCACACAGCAGCCCCTCACCCCTCCGCTTCACTCCGGGACTCCCCCCGCCCAACGGCGAGGGGAGAACGCGACACCGTTCCACCCCAGACAACAAGCCCAAACGCGTTCCTCCCCCGCTGAAAGCGGGGGAGGTGGTTTCGCCGAAGGCGAAGGCGGAGGGGGCCAACCAGACCCGCGCTCGCGAGTTTCCGTCCCAGCTGTGCGATATCAATCCGACATGGCGAGACGCACAAAACGACAAAAGGCATACGCCCGCACCATGCGACGCGAATCGACCTGGGCGGAGATATACCTGTGGCAGCAGGTCCGGGGCGGCCAACTCGCCGTGCGCTTTCGCGTCAGGAACCGACCGGCCCCTACATCATCGACTTCGCTTGCCTCTCGAAGAGGCTGATCATCGAGGTGGACGGCAGCAGCCACGAGTACAGAGACCACGCCTACGCGGAGCGCCGGGACGAGTGGTTCCGGACGCGAGGCTGGACGGTTCTGCATTTCACCGAACGGTACGTACTCGACAACATCGAGGGAACACTGCGCGTCATCAACCACGTACTCAGCGATCCGGCCGCCGCCTCCTGCTACCTCGACCGACCAGCGCGGCGCAGGAGAGCCCTCGAAGGGGACAGGCTCCACGCGGTTCTCCCCCACGGCACGAGGCCGAGGTGGCCAAACCGCGTTCCTCCCCGCTGCCGGTCACCCGACCCCCCTCCCCTCCGCTTCGCTCCGGGACTACCCCCGCCCAGCGGCGAGGGGAGAACACAACACGCAAGGCGACTGCGCGACTGCCGGGGAGGACCGAGAACTCCCAGCAGAAAGGCTCAACGCTTTTCTCCCCCATGGGGGCCGAGAGGGCCAAAGCGCTCCTCCCCCGCTGAAGGCGGGGGAGGTGGTTTCGCCGCAGGCGAAAGCGGAGGGGGCACGACCGTCCTCACGTCGGGAGCTAGGGGGGCATGACCCGGCCAATCGCAGCAGAGCCGCACCTGCCGTCACTTGACCGACCCCACTCTGAGTGATATAAACCTCACAGGTGGTGGGATGGAAGGCCCCTAGTGGAACGGGGTCCATCGTGAAGCGTCTGATCGTCCCGACCGCCATCGTCCTGGTGTTTGCCTCGCTGCCGGCGCTGGCGTCGTCCTCGGCAACGCTGCTCCCCAACGGCACACCCATCGACGTCACGCTCGACGCTCCGTTCGACGGAACGGAGTATGTGGTTCCCTCGATTTCCGGCACGGTCGACGTCGACGTGGAAGGCACCGCCTCGGTGGGTTTCGGGAGTGGTGACGCCACAGTCGTGTACGTCCTCGACGTGTCCGGCAGCGTGGAAAACGATTCGCTGGGGGATTGCGGGGGCGATCTGAACGCCGACGCCATCTTCAACTCGATCCTGGACTGCCAGATCGCCGGATTGCTGGCCCTGAACCAGGCAGCCATCAATTCGGGTTCTGTCGACGAAGTGGGCCTGGCCGTCTACGGCCGCCGGTCCCAGGTGGCCGACATGACGCCGGGCGGAGGCGACGATCCGACCACGACGCCGGACGCCGGGCCGGGAGACGTGGGCACCGTCCTCACCTCCGTCGTGGCGTTGGCCGGACAGGCGGGCCCCACTCAGTTCACCCCGAAGGATGCCGATCGAGGACGGACGAACTTCTCCGCCGGAGTGGCCGCCGCCACCACCATCGTCGGGGCGAGCAGCAACACCACCAACATCGTTGTGTTCCTCTCCGATGGGCTCAGCAACGACGGCGCCTTCACGGAGTTCTCCGACAACGTCGCCGCCCTCGGGGCAACCGGTGCGGTCGCGCACTCGTTCGCGGTCGGGCAGGCGGCTTCGTGTGCGGGTGGCAATAACGGAACCCTCCAGGCCATCGCCGACGGCACGGGCGGAACCTGCACCCAGGTGTCGAATCCGGCCGATCTGGCGGATGTGATTTTCGGTCTCTTGTCCTCAACCCTCGACTCGCTCGAATTGTCGGTGGACGGCGGGGCACCGGTCACGATTCCCAACGGCGATATCTCACTGCCGCTCCCCCAGGACGGTCCGATCGCGGTGACCTACTCGACGCCGGCGAACGGCCTGGGGGTCGGGTCCCACACGATGTGCGTGACGGCCTTCGGAGCCGATGCCGGCGGCCCCGGTGACAGCGGGCCGGCCTGCACCACTGTGAGCGTGTACGCCATCGATCTCGCACCGCCAGATGCCACGAAGGAACTGGGGGTCGATACCACCCACACGGTGACGGCGACCATCGCCGGCGAGGCCGGGACGGTGGGCGGCCGCCTGGTCACGTTCACGATCGTCGACGGCCCCAACACCGGTACGACGGGAACCTGCACGTTGAACCTCGACTGCACGGCCGATGCAGCCGGCAACGTGTCGTGGACGTATACCAACACCGGCGGAGGTGGCACCGATGTGATCCAGGCCTGCTTCACCGTCGCCGACCCGACCGGTCAAACCGGGTGTGCCCGGGCAACCGTGCTGTGGGCCGACACCACTCCCCCGCTGGCGGCTTGTCTGCCGGGCCCCAACCCGCACGGCCAGAAGATTCCCCCGGCGGGCAGCAGCAGTCTGCCCGGCCCGAAGGGTGGTCAGAACGAGGACGGGTTCTACGACCTGGCCGCCGAAGATCTTGTCGACCCCAGCCCGCAGGTCTACGCGGTCGACGAGGGCACCGGCTTCGTGTTCGGCCCCTATCCGGCCGGCACTATCGTGAAATGGACCCAGGCGCCGGGGGCGCCCCCGGCTGAGAAGAAGATGGGCAGCGACAAGGGCCAGGCCGGAGCCGTCGACTGGCACCTCCGCGGCCAGGGAGACATGCTCATCTATGCCGTAGACGCTTCGGGCAACGCCTCCGACCCGCTGGTCTGCCTAGTCCCTCCCCTCCCCAAGTAAGACGTACGTTTCTCTCCCCCAATCATCGTGGGGGAGGTGGCACCGAGAGGAATTCCGGCGGGGCCCACCCCGCGCCGTTGGCGCCGCACGCTCCGAGGTCACAAGCCGGTTAGATTCCGCTGCAGCTCACGAAAGGTGTTCATGACGGTCACGGCTCCCTACGGGTCCTGGGAATCGCCGATAACGATCTCGATGCTGACGGAGGCCGGCGTAGCGGTCGGTGGGGTTGGCACCGACGGTGATGATCTCTACTGGATCGAAGGCCGCCCGCAGGAAGGCGGCCGTCAGGCGATCGTCCGCCGCGACGCCGGCGGCGTGGTGGCGGACGCGGTGCCGGAGGGTTTCAACTCCCGGTCCCGGGCCCACGAATACGGTGGCGGATCCTACGCGGTGCGAGACGGCGTGCTCATCTCCTGCGACTTCGCCGATCAACGGGTCTACCGCTTCGACGGCGGTGAGCCGGTGGCGATCACCCCGGAGCCGAAGACGCCGGCCGGCGACCGCTACGCCGACTTCGTATTCCACGGCGACCGGATCATCTGCGTGCGGGAACGCCATCGCAACGACCGGGAACCGAAGAACACGCTGGTCACGTTCCCGCTCGACGGATCCGACAAGCCACGAGTCATCGCCAAAGGACAAGATTTCTACTCGTCGCCGCGGGTGAGCCCCGACGGCACCCGGCTCGCCTGGTTGTCCTGGGACCACCCCCTGATGCCCTGGGACGGCACCGAGTTGTGGTGGGCTGCGCTCGCCGGGGACGGGTCGGTGTCCGAACCGGAACTGGTCGCCGGTGGCGACGACGAGTCGATCTTCCAACCCGAATGGTCGCCCGGCGGGGTGCTCCACTTCGTGTCGGACCGCACCGGCTGGTGGAACCTGTTCCGGCACGTTGACGGCCATGCCGAAGCCCTGCACCTCATGGAAGCCGAATTCGGCAAGCCACAGTGGGGGTTCGGCATGCGCCGCTACGGCTTCCTGTCCGAGCACCGGATCGTCGCCGTCTATTCGGAAGGCGGGTTCGACCGGGTCGGTGTATTCGAAAAGGACACGCTCCGGGCGGTACATACGCCGTTCGACGTATTCGGCTACACGCTCGCAACCTCCGGTGATCGGTTGTACACGACGGCCGGAAGCGGGTCATCCCCGATGGCGGTGGTAGCCATCGACGTCAACCGCCAGGCCGTTGAGGTTGTGAAGCCGAGCCTGCAGATCGACCTCGATCCGGCCTTGATCAGCCTGCCGGAGGCGATCGAGTTGGCGACCACCGACGATGGGATCACCCACGCCTTCTACTACCCGCCCCGCAACCCCGGATTCATCGCGCCCGCCGGTCAGAAGCCGCCGCTGCTGGTGATGAGCCACGGCGGACCGACCGGCGCCACCAGCCCGGAACTGGACCTGAGTTATCAGTTCTGGACATCCCGCGGCTTTGCGATCGTCGACGTCAACTACCGGGGCTCGAGTGGCTTCGGGCGCGCCTATCGCAACGCTTTGCGGGGAGAGTGGGGCGTCGTCGACCTCGACGACTGCATCAGCTCTGCTCTCTATCTGGCAGACCGCGGCCTCGTCGACGGTGACCGGATGGCCATTCGCGGCGGTAGCGCCGGTGGCTACACCACGTTGTGTGCTCTGGCGTTCGCGGACGCCTTTGCGGCCGGCGCCTCCTATTTCGGAGTTGGGGATCTCGCCGCGTTGGCCACCGACACCCATAAGTTCGAGTCCCGCTATCTCGACAGCATGATCGGCCCTTATCCCGAAGCCGCCGACCTCTACGACGAGCGGTCACCGCTGCACAACCTCGACGGCTTCTCGTGCCCGGTCATCCTGCTCCAGGGTCTCGAGGATCGGGTGGTGCTGCCGGCCCAGGCCGAGGAGATCGTTGCGGCGCTCGATGCCAAAGGCATTCCGCACGCCTATGTAGCCTTCGAGGGTGAGGGGCACGGTTTCCGCCAGGCCGAGAACATCGAACGCGCCCGCGAAGCCGAGTTCTACTTCTACTCACGGGTGTTCAACTTCGACCCGGCCGACACCCTCACCCCGGTCGCAATCGCCCACGAAGAAGCGCTGTAGCCGGCACGACCACCCACCGCGTTCCTCCCCCTCTTTCGCGTTTCTCCCCCGGCGAAGACGGGGGAGATGCCGAGTCTGCGAGGCAGAGGGGGCATCCCGCGACGCGGGGGAGGTGCCGAGTCCACGATCGACGTGAATAGACCCAACCACCGAAGGACCAACGCAGGTCTATTCATGTCGACCAGCAGAGGGGGCAAGCGCCTCTCGCGTTCCTCCCCCCACCGCGTTCCTCCCCCGCTGAAAGCGGGGGAGGTGCCGAGTCCACGAGGCGGAGGGGGCAACTCGCGACCCGCGACCCGCGACTAGCAACCCGCGCCTCGCGCGTCACTCCCCGAGTAACGCCTCGAGAGCGGACACGAACTGCTCCAGTGGCTGCGCGCCTTCGATCACCGACGCCTGCCCGTCGAACAGCACGACGAAGGTGGGCGTGGTGGAAAAGACGCTCGTGAGGTCGTACAGATCCTCCAGGACCGGATCGAGTGAGTCCCGGCTCCCCAAACACGCCGAGAAGGCTGCTTCATCCAGCCCGAGCTCACCGGCCAGCGACTCCAGCACCGGGTCGGGCGGGTCGACAGCCCACTCCTCCACAGATTCGAAGATCAGGTCGTGCATCGCCCAGAACTCCCCCTGCTCCCCGGCACACTCGGCCGCCGCCGCTGCCACCGGGGCCTGCGGATGGATCTGCAGCGGTAAGTGTTTGAACACCCACATGACCCGGCCGGTGTCGACGTACATCTCGTCGAGGGCCGGCTGTGTCTCGAGGGCATGCCGACCACAGAAGGGGCACTGGAAGTCGGATATTTCGATCACGACGACTTCGGCGTCGGGATTACCTTTGAAGGCGTCTCCTGCAAGTGTGTAACCGGATCGACGCGGATCGGGGACGAGTCCATCCCCATTGGCCCAGAACGGCAGGTTGGGCGTCTCCGGCGGCGGTTCATCGGCGACCACCGGCGCCTCACCGGCGATGGTGGCATCGAGGGCGGAGGCGAACGTCTCGACCGACTGCGCCCCGACGATTTCGAAGATCTCATCGGTGCGGTTGTCGACGATGTGGAAGCTGGGCGTCCCGGAGAAGCCGAGAGCACGGCCCTGAGCGACTCGCTCATCAACCACGGGCACCGTACGCCCGGAGTCGACACAGGCTTGATATGCCTCAACGTCGGCGCCGATTTCACCGGCGACGGCAGCGAGGAACTCGCGGTTGTCCGGCACCGACGACCACTCCCCTTGCCGGGCGAACAACTCATCGTGATAGGCCCAGAAGAGCGCAGCCCCTTGCTCGGATACGCATAGAGCCGCAGCATGACCGGCAGGGGCGGTGGGATGCAGGTCGGCCAGCGGGAAGTCGTGGAACACCAGGTTGATCTGGCCGGTGCGGACGTACCGGTCGATGAGTTGCGGCGTGGTCTGGGTGAAGTGCCGACCGCAGAACGGGCACAGATAGTCGGAGTACTCCACCAGTGTGACCGGAGCGTCGGGATCGCCCAGGTAAGGCAAGCCGTCTTCGTTGAACCCGACCGCCAACCCGTCGTAGGTGTCCGCAGGCTCGGAGGCGATCGGTTCGGTGCCGTCGCTGGGGTCTTCGCCGGCTTCTGTGGTACAGGTACCGGCCGCGACGCAATCCGGATCCTCATTGTCGCGAGAGGCAACCACCGGCGCATCCGGATCCAGGGTGGCGGTGGTTGTGTCACCGCCGCAGGCTGCGAGCAGCAGCGCCAGCGCCAGCAGGCCGGCGAGCATATTCGGCACCGGCCGCCTTCTGTTTGATGTCCTCACGTCACCTCCGTTGCTCCCAGGCTACCGGCAACGACAGACGGTGCCGACACAGGCCCGGTGGAGTGCCCGCTCCCATTTGGTTACCCAACAGGCAGGGAAGGGCGGCTTTCGTCAACGACGGCGCAGCGACTCGGCTATCGCAATCCCCGCCACCAGCCCGGCGGCGGCGAAGACGGGGAGAAACACGAACGTCTCGGTGACCATCCAGATCACAAACCCGCTGAGCCCTCCCCCCAACCCACCGATCGCCATAACCAGCGTTGGATCAATCCGGGACCGTCCCTCAGCCATGCCAAACCTCCGTTTCTCAACGAACCCCATCGTATGTGAGATCGCCCTGCCCATCGAAGGGACCAAAGCCCCGATCGACACGCTTCAAGTCCCTCCGATCCTGAGCGGCCGTCCGATCGAATACGGCTTCGACGACCAGGTGGCCAACGACCTCGTCGAGTGCTGAACCATCGGTCTGCCTGGTCCCGCCGCTGCCCAACCAGGGGGAAGTGGTCCCGGCCGTCGTGGGGCCGATCATTTCGTCGGCTCCGGGCAGGCCATCGGCGATCAACGCCGACATCCATCAACGACTGTCAGCGCCCGTTTTCTGTCACAGTCTCTCGATATATTGATCGTATGGAACACCCATTGACCACCGCCACAACCGACGCTCTCGAGCAACGACTCCTCGGTCTCGAATCCTTGATGGCAGCGGCCCGAACCGAACAGGCCGGCATCGTCGCCGAACTCGACACCCGCCAGGTCCCCCTGGCCGACGGGTGCCGTTCGATGCGTGAGTGGCTGGCCGGACGCCTGGGGGTGGCCAACGACACCGCCGCCTCACTGAACCGCCTCGCTCACTCGCAACACCACGACCTGCGGCTGATGGCCGGGCGGGGCGAGCTGTCGTTCGATCAGGCCGTCGAGGCCGACCGGCTGGCCGCCCTGGTGGGCGAAGAACGGGCCATCGAGGCGGCGGTCACCCACGACATCGCCGGGATGCGCCGGCTCATCGCCCGGCACCGGCGAATCACCCCCGGCGACGAACGGGACATCTTCGACGGGCGCCACTTCGTGATGCAGCCCAACCTCGACCGCACCGCCTACCGCGCCTGGGGTTTGCTGCCCGGCCTCGACGGCTCGATGGTCGAAAAGGCCCTGTTCGAAAGGGCCGACCGGTTCCCGGCCCGGCCCGATGGCACGCAGGGCCCGATCGGCCAGCGCCTGGCCGACGCCCTCGTGGCAGTCTGCCAGGACTCCCTCACCGGCGACACCGAAACGTCCGGAGCCACCCTGCTGGCAACGGTATTCGTGGACGCCGACCTGGCCTCCGCCACCTTCGGCGAGACAGGAGCGACCGTGGCGGCCGGCCCGAGGGTGGGGCCGCTGACCCTCGAAGAGATCCTGTGCGGTGGGGCGGTCGAGGTGATCACCACGGGCTCCGGACGACCCACCTGGTCGTCACCGGCGACCCGGGCGATCCCACCGGCGGTCCGAAGGTTTGTGCTGCACCGTGACGGCGGCGCCTGCACCGCCGACGGCTGCTCGAGCCGCTACCGGTTGCAGCCGCACCACATCCAACCCCGGTCGCGGGGCGGCACCCACGACCCCGAGAATCTGACCACCCTCTGCTGGTTCCACCATCACATCGTCATCCACCGGATGGGCTACCGCATCGACCCGAAGAGCCCTCCGCAACGGAGAAGATTCCTCCGCCCGGGCGGAGTCCGCGGCCCGCCGTAGCGGGTGGTTGCGCCCGCTTCTCCTCACTGTCCCACCCGCTATTCGTGAATCGAGCATTCGTCGCTTGTCGTTAAACGTGCGCCTGGCCACTGTGTTGGTGGTCGGACTCGCAGCCGGGCAGCCCGAGCCGGGCGCCGGCCGAGCTCCAAGCAAAAAGAAGGACCCGGGCCGAAGCCCGGGTCCTCTTTCTCTCGTTGACGATGGCGCCTATTGCCTGATGTCGAGGAACGTCCCATCCGTGAAGTTCACCCGGATGGTGTATCCACTGTTGTCGACCTTGTTTTGGAAGTCGAACCTCAAGATCGCTTCCCCGGTCAGGAGCGTTCCGCCAATCCAGCCGTCAACACCGGCTTGGAGCAACGTCTCAGGAGGTGGTGTTGTCCCATCCCAGACGATGTCGTTCGTCCGGCCAAAGGTCAGCCACACCTTGGTCAGTTCACCGTTGCTATTCGGCCACTCGATCGATACCTCATCGATCGTCTTGGCGTCGCCTGTGTAGTTGGTCAACCGCGCGGTCAGCCGCTTCCCGTTGGTCTGCAGCGTGTCGAGGGTGATTCCTGGCCCGATCGTCAGCATGTCGTCATCAGAGACGGTTTGGGTGCCGAACGAGTCCGTACCGGTTGCCGTCGCCGTGTTCGGCACTTCGAACGAATTCACCACGTTGCCGCAGTTCTTGAAGAACCCCTGGCTGTTGTAACGGGCAATCGAGAAGTAGGCGATCTGCCAGTTGACGTCAATGCCCTCGACCGGTCCGGCCGACTGGCCCCAACCGCCCGTGAAGGGGTCGGAGCAGGACAGGTGCATCTCGAAGGCCGGATCGTCACCCGCCGGATCGAAGATCAGGTCGTTCCTCATCAGACTGCTGAGGATCGTCACCTCGCTGGTGATGTCCACGCCGTCAAGGTAGACCGATCCACCTTGGGTCGACCCTTCGAGGATGCTCCCATTTACGAACACGAACCGGAAGTCGTCACCGGCTGTCGTTCCGTACGGTGACGGGTCGCCGCTCAGGAACGGCGCTGCCGTGTAGTCGACGGTGATAGTCACCGACTCGCCTGCCGGGATGTCGACAAGGCATTCGATTGTCTGAGGAACATCTGGACAGTAGACCGTCCAGGTACACGAGCCGTCTCCGGCCACGGTGACGGCTCTGACTTCGAGCGAGCCGTGCGCTGTATCGGAGATGCTCACTCCCGAGCCGTTGGCGATTAGCGCATCCGACGGTCCGCCGTTGCTCACCACGATGGTGAACGACTGGTTCGTACCTTGCGGCACCGAGTCTGGATCAAACGTCTTGACGATCGACAGGTCGATGTCAACCAGGATGGCGAGGTTGTCTCCGCCGCTGGCGGTGACGTCGTCGCTGGGATCCTCCGAATCGCCCCGAGACGCCTCAGCCCTCACGTCGGCCGAGTTGGGAACAACCGGCCCATCATTGAGCCCGCCGACACCGTCTGCCTCAGGAACCGACGAGTCGACTTCGAATCTCACGGTGATAATCACCCACTCGTCCACCGCAAGCGTGGGGATTATGCACGAGACGTCCTGGCCAGAGGAGGCGCTGCAATCCTCACCACCTGCGGCCGATGCTGTCGTCACCGACACGATCAGCATGTCGAGGCGGCCATCGATCCCGTTGTCGGTCACGACTGCGTCGCTGAGCGTGACTTGCCGGTGTTCGTGACAACGAGGGTGAACGTTCCACCCGCGCCGCCTGCGATCACGGAGTCAGGCGCGAAGTCCTTCAGCGGGGGAGAAACGCGGGTGAGTCGGTCCCCCCGGAGGGGGGAAGGTACCGCCGCCGGCAGGCGGGGGTAGGGGGGCCACGCCGCGCTGCCGCCTACCCCACTGCCCCCTCTGCCTGTCGAAATGGATTGACCCGTCGATTTCGTGAGTGTGATGGTGGTCGGGTCAATCCAATTCGATCGAAGACTCGGCATCCCAGGCGTACGCCAATGCCCCCTCTGCCTCGAAGACTCGGCATCTCCCCCGCCCAAGCGGGGGAGAAACGGCGGTTGAGCGAAGACCCGTCACTCCCATGCTGACGCAGCGGAGAAACGCGTGTCAGTCGGTCCCCCCGCAGGGTGTCGCAGTTCGCGATTGTGCGGAGGTAGGGGGGCTCACGTGCATGCCCCCTCTGCCACGCGGGTTGAGCGAAGACCCGTCACTCCCCTGCTGACGCAGCGGAGAAACGCGGGTGAATCGGTCCCCCCGCAGGGGGGAAAGTACCGCCGCCGGAGGCGGGGGTAGGGGGGCTCACCGCCAAGCGTCGCTAGACGCAGCAGCGGGCGCCTTTGCGGCCGACCAGCATTCGATCGCGGCCGGTGAGATCGGGGCGCACTTCTGTGTCGAGCCATTGGCCGAACAACTCATCCGCGCGCTGGCCCTGGGTCTCGCCGATTTCTGTGACCAGCCATCCACCGACCCCGAGCCACCAGTAGACGTCGTCTGCAATCCGCTCCAGAATCTCCGTGCCTTCGAGTCCGGCCACCAGCGCCTGCCGGGGCTCAAAGTCGCGCACCTCGGCCGGCAGAGTCGGCCATTCCCTTTCCTCGATGTAAGGGGGATTGGTCAACAGCAGATCGATCCGCCCGTAGATCGAGCGCGGCAACGCGTCGAACAGGTCGCCGTGGAAGAACTGAATGTCGAGACCGAGGCGGGAAGCGTTCTCCCCAGCCAGGGACAACGCTTCCTCGCTGAGGTCGGTCGCGAACACCCGGGCGGCAGGGAACACCGTCTTCATAGCCAGAGCCATCGCCCCGCTGCCGGTGCAGAGATCGACGATGACCGTTCCCCGACCCGCCTCTCCCAACATGCGACGGGCCTCATCCCAGACTGCCTCGGTCTCGGGGCGCGGGATCAACGCACGTTCGTCGACGAGTAACTCCACCGGGCCGAACTCGACTGTGCCCTCCAGATACTGGAGCGGTTCGCCGGACCGGCGGCGCGCCGCGAGTTCCCGGAAGCGGGCCGTCTCATCGGGGGTGAGTGGCGTGCCGTCCAGGATCCCGGCGCGGGGACGCTTGGTGGCCGCCATGACCAGCCGTTCCGCCTCGTGACGAGGGAGACCGGTGGACGAGAGCATGTCAATCGATTGCACGCCACCATGTTCGCAGGAGATCCCGGCTAGTTGGGCCCCCTGGCGAGTTACACCGGTGCGGCACGAACCCGGCCCACCGGAGCCCCCCTACCCCCGCCTCCGGCGGCGGTACCTTCCCCCCTCCGGGGGGACCGACCCACCCGCGTTTCTTCCCCGCTCGAGCGGGGGAGATGCCGAGTCTTCGAGGCAGAGGGGGCGCGAACAGGAACTCACCACCGGAGCCCCCCTACCCCCGCCTCCGGCGGCGGTACCTTCCCCCCTCCGGGGGGACCGAAAAACCCCCTATTCGTACAGGCCCGCTACGAAGATTTCTTCCAGGTTTTCGAGGCTTCCCCGCAGATCACGCTCGAGTGTCCGGGGCAGCATCATCTTGTCGACGACCTTCCCAAAGAAGGTGGTTAGCTCGTCTTCCTTGGTCTCCAGCGTGACCTTCAGGATGAAGGCGGCGTCGCCGGCAGGACCGTAGTGGAACTCGTGGTAGACCCGCGGGAGGCCGGGGACATCACTGTGGAACCGGACGAAATCGAAGTCGATCTTGTCGTCGAGCGTTGAAACCCCCTCGACGCGCCGACCGACGAGCCGGTAGGCGAACTCGACGCGATCGCCGGGGATGATCCATTGGGCGTGCGCCGGGTTGAGGACTTCGGTCATCCCGACGTACCAGTCCGGCCACGTCTTGAAGTCGTTGAGGTAGTCGAACCCCTTCTTGAGCGGCACCGGCATGGTCTTGGTCAACTCAGTACGCATGTGTCACCCCCTTCCCGGGAGCGATTGGGCGACCGGGAGCGATCCGCCGTTTCCCTTGCTCCGACCATACGACAGGACCGATCGTTTGGCTAGAGAGCAAAACCTGGGGGTCGACCCAACGGAGACAACGGGGTGCAGAAAGCCGTTGCAATCTCGCATAAAGTGGTGATACAGTGACGCTGGGAGAGCGAGCTGGGAGAGCGATGAGGGGGACCTACGCGTCGTTCAACCGTTTGCGCTATTCGTGCCGGAGTTGCCGGACGTAGCGCCGATTCACTGCCGATCAACCCGGCGGGAACTGCCCGCCCCGAGGGAGATCAAAGTCCCGTCCGATGGGTGCCGACCTTGTGCAGACCCCGGATCTGGACGCGCAGTACATCCACTTGCGGTAGGTCCACTCATACACGGCGAGCCGGCTTCGATCACGTGTCGAGCGGGAAGGGGGTCGCACACATCACCCAGTTCTGAGGAGGGAAACGGCGCGCTGCATTCCGCGTGGCTCGAGAGGGCAACCGAATCGCGACGCACCCCGACAAGCGAGGTACACAGATAATGAAGCGAATGACCCTATTGGTGGTAATGGCGCTGGTCCTTACCGCCTTCCCGATGATGGGCGCCGGTGCGACCGGTAACCATCCCGCTCTGACGCCGGAAACAGTGAGCGCCACCGTGGCCCAGGGCGGCTCTTTCGACGTGGTCAAGACGGTCCACACGCCCGAGATACCGCCGAATCCCGCCATCGTGTTCCTGGCGGATACGACCGGGAGCATGAGTGGAGCTCTGGCCAACGTCAAAGCCAACGCCACGGCCATCATGACCACAGTCCAGACCGCCCAGCCCACTGCCCAGTTCGCAGCTGCGCAGTACCGGGACTTCGGGGATGCTTTCGTATACAACCTGGATGCAGCTCTGACGCCCACAATCGCGACGGTCCAGGCGGCCATCGGGGCCTGGTCGGCTGGCGGTGGCGGTGACATTCCCGAGGCGCAACTCAATGCCCTGACGCAGCTCGCCGGTTTGGTCTTTCCGGACGGATCCACGCCGATCGTCGTCTGGTTCGGCGACGCCTCCGGGCACGACCCGAGCGGTACCGCAACGCTTGCTTCGACTATTGCTGCTCTCCAGGCAGCAGGTATCACTGTGATCGCCATCAATGTCCCAGGCGCCGACGGCCTCGACGCCACCGGTCAGGCCACAGCTATCGCAAACGCTACCGGTGGTGTGTATCTGTCCGCTGCCAGCTCGGATGACGTTGCGGCCGCCATTCTCACCGGTTTGAGCAATCTACCGGCCGAGGTCGGCATGGCCAGCAATTGTGCGGACCCAATCTCGACGACGTTTGCGCCGGCGAGCCTCACCGTGACCAGCGGCGATGACGCCGGTTTCACCGAGACGATCACGGTCGCTGCCGACGCGGCGCCCGGGGTCTATGTCTGCCAGGACTGGGCCCTCATCGATGGGGAACCAATGACCGACGCAGACGGTGAAGTCATCTTCGAGGAGAAGTCGATCACCGTCGGAGCAGCGTTCTGTGACGAGGGGGTCAACCCGGCCGGGAAGACACCCAAGGCGCCCGGTACGGGCCAGAACGAGGACGGGTTCTACCTGATCGGAGCCTCGGCCGACGGGCTGACGGTTGAGTTGATCGACGACGGCAGCGGGACGGTATTCGGGCCATTCGCGAGTGGCACGAATATCAAGTACACCGAGAACGACGACGACATATCGATCAAAGCAGGCCCGGGCGCGGTGGACTGGAAGATCAAGGGCCTGGGCGACGCCACGGTGAGGATCACCGACGGATTCGGCAATGAGGCCTTCGCCGCCTGCCTGGTGCCACCGGCACCCAAATAACCCATCCGACTGCCAATCGACCCGAGGAGGGGGCTCCGGCCCCCTCCTCGCCGTTTCACAGTCGGAAGATCCTGGTGTTCCTGCCCGTCGGCCCGGTCTCCCGTCACCGCGCCAGATCGGACCTGCCCATCAGGTATTCGTCGACGGCCCGAGCACAGTGGCGGCCTTCACGAATCGCCCAGACAACCAGCGACTGGCCACGGCGCATATCGCCTGCCGCGAACACGCCGTCGATGTTGGTTTGGTAGTCGTCTGTGTTGGCCTTCACATTGCCGCGGCCGTCGTAGTTGACGCCGAGTTGGCTCAGCAAACCCTCGTGCACCGGCTTGATGAACCCCATCGCCAGCAGCACGAGGTCGGCTGGTAGTTCGAACTCGGATCCGGCCACTTCACGCATGTCCCGAAATCCGTCCTCCTCGTGCCATTCCACGGCAACGCCATGCAGTGCCTCGACCTTTCCGTCCGAACCTGAGAACGACGACGTCGATACCGACCACATGCGCCTGCAGCCTTCGTCGTGCGACGAGGAAGTCCGGAGCCGGTTGGGCCAGTCCGGCCAGGTCAACAGCTTGTCGGGGCGTTCCGGCGGCTCCGGCAGCAGCTCGAGTTGGGTCACTGAGGCCGCCCCCTGCCGGTTGGCGGTTCCCACACAATCCGACCCCGTATCACCACCACCGATGACGACAACATGCTTCCCGGCTGCGTCGAGGGGCGCCTTGCGCACCGATTCGCCGCCGACCCTGCGGTTCTGTTGGGTGAGGTACGGCATGGCGAAGTGAACGCCGTCGAGGTCCCGGCCCGGCACCACCAGATCCCGGGGTTGTTCGGCCCCGCCGGCCAGCACCACCGCGTCGTAGCGGTCGACCAGTCGCTCGATGGGAACCGTCACCCCGACGTGGCTGTTGACCCGGAACTCGACACCCTCGGTCTGCATCTGTGACATCCGGCGATCTATGACGGATTTAGCCAGTTTGAAATCGGGGATGCCGTACCGCAGCAAGCCGCCCACCTTCGGGCTCTTCTCGTAGACGACGACCTCGTGCCCGGCCCTGGCCAGTTGCTGGGCGGAGGCGAGACCGGCCGGACCGGACCCCACTACCGCCACCCGCTTGCCGGTGCGCCGGAGCGGGATTTGCGGCTCGATCCAGCGGTTGGCCCAGGCCCGTTCGATGATGGCGTGTTCGATGGTCTTGATCGTGACCGGGGCATCGTGCAGATTGAGAGTGCACGCCTCCTCACAGGGGGCGGGACAGACCCGGCCGGTGAATTCGGGGAAGTTGTTCGTGGAGTGCAACACGTCGAGGGCCTGCCGCCACTGATCGTCTGAGACGAGTTCGTTGAAGTCGGGGATGATGTTGTGAATCGGGCATCCTGCGTGGCAATAGGGCACACCGCAGTCCATGCACCGGGCACTCTGGTTCCGGAGTTCGTCTGCTTCGAGCCGGATCGTGAACTCCTTGTAGTTCTGGACCCGCTCGACCACCGGCAGATACGTCCGGTCTCGACGTTCGAACTCCCGAAAGGCGTTCGGAGAGGCCATCAGGAACCCGCCACCCCAAGGGCGGTCCGCTGCTCGAGTGCCCGCCGGTATTCGGTCGGCATCACCTTCACGATACGGGGCACGAAATCGTTGAAATTGTCGAGAATCTCCCTGGCCCGGGAACTCTCGGCGTAGGTGGCATGACGCTCGAGGAGTGTCCGCAGCCGCCACACGTCGAACCTGGTCGGGTCGGCCATCAACTCGTCGACCGTCGGCCGATCGGATACACCGGCCGGTGCCCGTTCGTCGACGTTGATCGATTCGAGTTCCACCATCGATGGATTGCAGCGTTGCTCGAAGTCGCCGATATCGTCGATCACGTAGGCGATGCCGCCGCTCATCCCGGCCGCGAAGTTGCGCCCGGCCTTGCCGAGCACGACGACACATCCCCCGGTCATGTACTCGCATCCGTGATCACCGACACCCTCGACCACCGCCACGGCCCCGGAGTTGCGGACGGCGAACCGCTCACCCGCTCCTCCGTTGAGGTAGACCTCGCCGGTGATCGCCCCGTACAGGGCGGTGTTGCCGATGATCACGTTCTCACGCGGGATGATCGGCCCGTAGGGTGGCGCCTGGATGATGATGCGTCCGCCGGACAGACCTTTACCGACGTAATCGTTGGCGTCGCCCTCGAGTTCGAGGGTGACCCCGTGGGCGAGCCAGGCCCCGAAGCTCTGGCCCGCCGTGCCGCACAGGTTCACATGAATGGTGTTGTCGGCCAGGCCGCTGTGACCGTACCGGCTCGCCACCTCACCGGACAGCATGGCGCCGACCGTCCGGTTCTTGTTAGAGATCGGCAGGTCGATCTCCACGGGAGTTCCATCCTCGAGTGCGGCCCGCGCCGCCTCGATCAACCGGTTGTCGAGTGCCTCGTCGAGTCCATGGTCCTGGCGTTCCGTGTTGCTGATCGCCACCCCCGGCCCGGCGGCCGGTCGATGGAGAATCCTGCGGAAGTCGAGGCCCTGTGCCTTCCAATGATCGAGGGCGGCTCGCATATGGAGTCGATCACTCCGCCCGATCATCTCCCCGAAGGTCCGGAAGCCGAGTTGGGCCATCAATTCCCTGGTCTCCTCGGCGATGAACATGAAGAAGTTGACGACATGTTCCGGCTGACCCGGGAACAGGGCGCGCAACTCCGGATCCTGGGTGGCGACGCCGACCGGACAGGTGTTCAGGTGGCACTTGCGCATCATGATGCACCCCTCCGAAATGAGGGCGGCGGTGCCGAAGCCGACCTCGTCGGCGCCCAATAGTGCCGCCACCACCACGTCGCGGCCGGTCCGCATCCCCCCGTCGGCCTGGACGGCGATCCGGCCCCGCAGACCGTTGGCCACCAGGGTCTGATGTGCGTCGGCCAGGCCGATCTCCCAGTGCGATCCGGCATCCATGATCGAGGTCAGCGGACTCGCCCCGGTTCCTCCTTCGTTGCCCGAGATGAGCACGTGATCGGCGTGCGCTTTGGCAACACCGGCGGCGATGGTGCCCACCCCTACCTCGGAAACGAGCTTCACGCTGATCCGCGCCTGCGGGTTGACGTTCTTCAGGTCGTAGATGAGTTGCTTGAGATCTTCGATGGAGTAGATGTCGTGGTGCGGTGGGGGTGAGATGAGACCGACCCCCGGGGTCGAGAAGCGGACCCGGGCGATCCAGTCGTTGACCTTGTGCCCGGGAAGCTGGCCCCCCTCCCCCGGCTTGGCGCCTTGCGCCATCTTGATCTGGATGTCGTCTGCGTTGACCAGGTACTCGGTGGTGACCCCGAAGCGTCCGGAGGCCACCTGCTTGACGGCCGACCGGGCCGAATCCCCGTTCTCGTCGACGATGTAGCGGCTGGCTTCTTCGCCGCCCTCACCCGTATTCGACTTCGCCCCCAGGCGATTCATGGCGACGGCCAGATTGGTATGGGCCTCCCAGGAGATCGACCCGAACGACATGGCCCCGGTGGCGAATCGCTTGACGAGGTCAGAGGCGGGTTCGACCTCGTCGAGCGGCACGGGGCCGGCACCGGCGTCGAAGTCGAACAGGCCGCGCAGGTTCTTCAGGCTGGCGGTCTGATCGTCGACGGCAGCCGAATACTGCTTGAACTTCTCGTAACTTCCGTGCCGCACCGCGTGTTGCAACAGCGAGATCGTCTCCGGCGTCCAGATGTGCGTCTCGCCCCGGATGCGAAAGGCGAGATCGCCACCCACATCGCGGCCCGGTTCGGCGCCGTTGTAGTCGCTGAAGGCGGCCAGGTGCCTGCGCACGGTCTCGATCGACACCTCGGCCAGGCCGATGCCTTCGATCACCGACTGCGTGCCGGTGAAGTACCAATCGACGAACTCTGTCTCCAGTCCGACCGCGTCGAAGATCTGGGCGCCACAATACGACTGGAAGGTGGAAATGCCCATCTTGGACATGACCTTGAGCATGCCCTTGGTCACGGCCTTGATGTAACGCTCGTGGGCTTCTCGCACGGTCGTCTTGACCGGCAGTTCGTCGACCATGGCGGTGATACTGTCGAATGCCAGGTACGGGTTGATCGCCTCGGCGCCGTATCCGGCCAGCAGACAGAAGTCGTGGACCCGCCGTGCCTCGGCCGTCTCGACCACGATCCCGACCTCGGTGCGCAGCCCTTCCCTGATCAGATGGTGGTGGACGGCCGACGTGGCCAGCAATGCCGGGATCCCCACCCGGGCCGCATCGACGCAGCGATCGGAGAGGATCAACAGGTTGTAGCCCTCGCGCACCCCTTCGGTGGCTCTGGCGCAGAGACGGTCGAGCGCTGCCTGCATTCCACCGGCCCCCAGATCCGCCGAGTAGCAGATGCTGAGCCGCTGGGTCCTGAAGGCGTCGTCAACGTGGTTCTCGATGCGTCGGATCCGCTCGAGGTCGACGTTGGTCAGGATCGGGTGCTCAACTTCGAGCCGGGTGTGGTTGCCACCTGTGTTGAGGTCGAGCAGGTTGGGGCGCGGGCCGATCAGGGAGACGAGTGACATCACCGTCTCCTCCCGGATCGAATCGATCGGCGGGTTCGTCACCTGGGCGAAGTTCTGCTTGAAGTAGTCGTAGAGCAGCTTCGGGCGATCAGAGAGCACCGCCGGAGGGGTGTCCCGGCCCATCGATCCGAGCGGTTCCTGACCGAAGGCGGCCATCGGTTTCAAGAAGAACTCGAGGTCCTCGCTGGTGTATCCGAAGGCTCGGTGGGCCTGGCGTAGAGTCCTGGCGTCCGGTTTCATCGAGGCCACTTCACTGGGAAGCTCGCTGAGCCGAATCTGAGTTTCATCGAGCCAGCGCTGGTAGGGCTTCGCTCCGGTCAGGCCGGATTTCAATTCAGTGTCACCGATGATGCGGCCTTGTTCGAGGTCGAGCAGCAGCATCTTGCCGGGCTGGAGGCGCCATTTCTTCACGATCTTCTCTTCCGGGATGTCGAGCACACCCATCTCGGAAGCCATCACCACCAGGTCGTCGTCGGTGATGAAGTACCTGGCCGGCCGCAATCCGTTGCGGTCGAGCGTTGCGCCGATCTGGCGTCCGTCGGTGAAGGCGACGGCGGCGGGGCCGTCCCACGGCTCCATCAGGGCGGCGTGGTACTCATAGAAAGCCTTGCGCTCCGCATCCATCAGGGGGTTGTCCGCCCAGGCCTCGGGAATCATCAGCATCATCGCGTGGGCGAGCGAGTAGCCGCCGGCCACCAGCAGTTCGAGGGCGTTGTCGAAGGTCGCCGAGTCTGAAACGTTGTCTCCTATCAGGGGCCACAGCTTGTCGAGATCTTCCCCGAGGAGCTCCGACGACATGTTTTGCCGGCGGGCCCGCATCCAGTTGACGTTCCCGCGCAATGTGTTGATCTCGCCGTTGTGGCACAGGTAGCGGAACGGTTGGGCGAGCTTCCAGCTCGGGAACGTGTTCGTCGAGAAACGCTGGTGGATCAAGGCGAGCGCCGACGCCATCCGCTCATCGGCGAGATCCAGGTAGTACACCGACAGGTTCTTGGCGAGCATCATCCCCTTGTAGGTGATGGTGCGCGCCGACAACGACGGGATGTAGTACTCGTCACGTTCGACCGCATGCGGCGCACGGCTTCTGACTATGTGGTGGGTCTGCTTGCGCACAACGAACAACTTGCGTTCGAACGCGTCGATGTCGTCGGTATGGTCTCCCCATCCGACGAAGACCTGGCGGATGACCGGCTCGATCGGTTTGACGCTGTCTCCCAGGCAGGACGGGTCGACCGGCACATCGCGCCATCCCAGCAACGTGAGGCCTTCCTTGACGATGCTTTCTGTCATTGCGCCTTCGCAGACCACCCGGTCTGCATCGTCTCTGGGCAGGAACACCATGCCGACGCCGTACCGTCCGGCCGGCGGCAGGTCGATGCCGAGGGCTTCGGCTTCCGCTCTGAAGAACGGGTCGCAGATCTGGAGCAGCATGCCGGCGCCGTCACCGGCCAGCGGATCGGCGCCCACCGCTCCCCGATGGGTCAGGTTGGTGAGGACGGTCAGACCCTGCTGAACGATCTGATGGCTTGGACGCCCTTTGATGTCGGCCACGAAGCCGATGCCGCAGGAGTCATGGTCGAGCGCCGGGTCGTAGAGGCCCGCCTGTCTCGTTTGGCTCGTCTGCATGTCAACCTCACTCCGTCGGAATCCCGGCGTGCGACCCGGCGCTCAACACCACGCCACGAACCGGCGTTGTGCTTCGAGCCCGGAACGGCAGATCGTACTGCATGAAGCCCGGCGGCGAAACGTTGGAAGATCGAGGCTTTGTCTGCCGTCAGAGTTCGAGCCTGGCGATGGCCGAATCGTGCAAGCTGCTCAGGTAGAGATGGCCACCGTGCACCCGCGCCGTGGTGATCACGGCGTACCGGCCGTCCGGGTCCTGGAGATTGTGAACCACCCGGCCCGCCTCGTCGACGCCGAACACGGCTGCATGGCGGCTGGGCGCCGGCTGCAATGAGTCGGGCAGCCGGGCGGCCAGCTTCGCCATGAGCGGACTGCGAGCCAGCAGGTCCACCACCTTGTCGCGCGGGCTCACAATGGCCACCCAGAACACACCGTCGTGGTGGGTGAGATTGTCGGGAAACCCCGGCAGGTTGTCGATGAGCACCTCGGTGTGGCCCTTCCGCTCGCCGGTCAGCCAGAGTTTGCTCATCCGGTAGAGGCCGGTCTCTGCGAACACCAGGTACGACTCGTCGGTGGGGAGGGCCACACCGTTGGCGAACTGGAGGCCGTCGAGAAGCTGTTCGACGTGGCCGTCCGGCCGGTAGGCGAAGAGACGGCCGGTGCCCGAATGCTCCATGAGGTCGAGTTTGTAGCTGGCGAGGTCAAATCGCCTGCTCGTCACCGTGAAGTAGATCGTCCCGTCGGAGCCGATCGTGGCGTTGTTCGTGAAGAGGAACCGCTCACCCTCGTACGAATCGACCAGGACTTCGGGATCCCCGCCCGACCAGCGCAGCAGTCCTTTGTAGGCGTCGCAGACGATCAGCCGGTCGTCGGCATCCATCTCGAGACCGAGCGGGCGGCCCCCGGTGTTGAAGAGCAGGTGCGGCTCACCACCGCCTGAGGCGAACCGCAGCACGGACCCGTCGACGGTCCCGGTGTAGACGTTGCCGGCCGAATCGAAGGCGATATCTTCAGGCCCGGCGGCCGGGGTCGGCCACAACTCGACTTGGGCCAGTTTGTCGTTGGTGGCGAAAGCCCCCTCGAACGGCGTGCGGGGCGGCGGGTTCCACTTGACGGGTGCGATGGATGGCATGCGATGAGCCTACGCGACGGACCGGGGCGAATCGCTCATCGGCGTTGGCAAGGCCGGACAACGAGAGGTCCGGCGCCGGAACGCCGGACCTCAGGGCCCCTTCCGCCGGGTTTCAGCTCAGTGGACGCCGCCCTGCGTCATCTTCTTGAGATCGAGGGCTGCGTCGAGGTCCTCCTCAGACATCAGGCCCTTCTCGAGCACGACCTCCCGGACCGTCCGGCCGGTGGCGAAGGCTTCCTTGGCCGCCGCCGAGCCGTTGTCGTACCCGATATGGGGGTTGAGGGCCGTGACCACGATCACGTTCTTCTCGAGGAGCATCTGGGCGCGGGCTGCGTCGGCTTCGATGCCGTCGATGCACTTCTCCGCCAGCACACCCGTCACCGCCGCCAGCAGATCGATCGACTCGAGCAGGTTGCGGGCCATCACCGGCATCATCACGTTCAATTCGAAGTTGCCGTTGGCGCCGCCCCACGTGATGGCCACATCGTTACCGATCACCTGGGCGGCGACCATCATCGCCGCTTCCGGGATGACCGGATTGACCTTGGCCGGCATGATCGACGATCCGGGCTGCAAAGCCGGAAGCTTGATCTCCGCAATGCCGGTCACGGGACCGGAAGACAACCAGCGCAGGTCGTTGACCACCTTGAACAGCGACTGGGCGATCGTCTTGAGTACGCCCGAGGTATTGACCACGGCATCCTTGGCAGCTTGTGCTTCGAAGTGGTTGGCGGCCTCGACGAACGGAAAACCCGTCTTCTCCGCCATAACCGCGATCACTTTGCCGGCGAATCCCTCCGGGCAGTTGATGCCGGTGCCGACGGCCGTCCCGCCGAGAGGCAGTTCGGCGAGTTCCGGCAGCACCTTTTCGACCCGCTCGGCCGCCTTGCGCATCTGGGCGGCCCACCCGGAGAACTCCTGGCCGAGGGTGACCGGCACCGCATCCATCAGGTGGGTGCGGCCCGACTTCACTACCTCGGCGAACTCGACGGCCTTGGCTTCGAGCGAGGTGGCCAGCCGATCGAGGGAAGGCAGGAGACCCGTGCGAAGCGCCTCGACGGCGGCGAGGTGCATCGCCGTCGGGAACGTATCGTTCGACGACTGGCCGAAGTTCACATGGTCGTTCGGGTGGACCAGTTTGGATCCGGCCTCGCCGCCCAGGATCTCGGATGCTTTGGTGGCGATGACCTCGTTGGCGTTCGTATTCGTCGAGGTGCCGGAACCGGTCTGGAACACGTCCACCGGGAACTGGTCGTCGAGCACGCCCGACATCACCTGTTCGGCCGCCGCCTCGATCGCCTTGGCGGTGGCGACGTCGACGTGCCCGTCCGGCCCTGAGACGGCCGCAACGGCCCCTTTCATCAGCCCGAATGCCCAGATCAGGCGCCGCCCAACGGTCAAGCCCGAGATCGGGAAGTTGTCTACTGCTCGTTGCGTCGAAGCTCCGTAGAGGGCGTTGATCGGTACCTGGACCTCGCCCATCGAGTCACGTTCGGTGCGATATTCCACGCCCGTTCCTCCTGTTGACAGTTACGTTCCAGCGTAGGTCGACGCCGGCCGAGTTGTGCGGGCCAAAAGTCACAACTCCCCAGTTTTCTCGGCAATGCAATGTATTGCCACGCGCCACAGCATTGCCGAGAAAAATCCTTCTGGTTTCTCCGCAATGCAATGGACCACCAGCGACCACAGCATTGCGCAGAAAACTGGGTCTAGACCGCCGCCCCGGTCTCAGGGTCGAAGAAGTGGAGGTGTTCGAAGTCGACCGTCAGTTCGGTTGGGGTCCCGATGCCAAGCACCTGCTCACCGATTCTCGCAACCATTTGACCGCTGCCGAGTTCGATATAGGCGAACCGGTCGCTGCCGTGGTCCTCGATCCCCAAGCAGGTGCCGCGCAGCCACGTGCCGGAAGGCGCGGCGACCGTCGGATGGAGGTGCTGTGAGCGTATCCCGATCACTACCCGGCGTCCCGTGAACTCGCGCAGTCGGGGGCGGGACTCGACCAACCGGGTGGGGATCACGAGACGGTCGTCGCCGGAAGTCCACCGGAAGTCGGGGTAGGCGGCCTCGAAGAGGCCGGTCATCGCGTTCATCGGTGGTGTCCCGACAAACCGGGCGACGAACAGGTTGGCCGGCGCCCCGTAGATGAGTTCCGGTGGACCGATCTGCTGCACCATTCCGCGGTTCAACACGACGACGCGATCGCCGAGGGCCATGGCCTCTGCCTGATCGTTGGTGGCGTAGACCGTTGTCGCCCCGGACTGATCGTGCCGCTGCCGGATCTCGACCCGGGCATGCAAACGGCCCCGGGCGTCGAAGTTGGAGAGCGGCTCGTCGAGCAAGAGGATGGCCGGGTCCCTGACCAGCGCCCGTCCGGTCGCCACCGCGTTCCGCTGGCCGACCGACAGGGTCCTGGGCAGGCGGTCGAGGATCCGCGCCAGGCGCATTGCCGTCGCCATCTTCGCTACCCGCGACGTCCGTTCCGGTTCGTGGACATGGTGGACCTCGAGGGGGAAGGCAAGGTTGGCTTCCGCGGTCTTGTGCGAGTACAGCGCATGCTCCTGGAAGACCATCGCCACGTCACGATTGAGAGGTTCCACCCCGATCATGTCGGTTCCGTCGAACAGCAATCGCCCGCCGGTGGGCTGCTCCAGTCCGGCGATGATACGGAGCAAGGCGGTCTTCCCGCTCCCCGAAGGTCCGACCACCGTGAGCAGCTCACCGTCTTCGATCTCCAGGGAAACACCGTTGAGCGCGAACACACCCCCACGGTCCAACGAGATCCGATCAAACACGATCGCAGGCATCCTGGTTTCTCCGCAATGCAATGGACCACCAGCAACCACAGTATTGCGGAGAAAAGTCCCTCTGGTTTCTGCGCAATGCGGTGGACCACCAGCGACCACAGTATTGCGGAGAAACCAGGTTGTCAGCCGAGGACGGCGCGTTCTGCCTCGAACCGGCCGTCGAGGCGCTCTTGAAGCACAGACTCCCCGGCCTCTCCGAGGCGGGGGGCAACTTCGACCAGCAGATCAACCAGCCCGTGATAGTCGTCGAGCGACACGTACTCGGCGTCGACTCGGGCCGGCCGGCCGCCGGCGAGCACGCCGTCGATGTCAACCATGTTGTGATAGTTGCCGAGCGGCAAACTCAACGAGCTCGCCTGGTAGCCGTAGGCGCCGAAGGCGGTCGCCTCACAGGAACCACCATCCATCAGCTTCCGCTGCCATCGGAAGCCTTCATGCTGCTCCGCGTACGACCGCACGAGCCGGGTCAGCTGGTTCGTCAGCTCACGGTCAAAGACGGTGGAGGCGTCCCCGACCCGGACCACCGGCCCGTTCCCGACCGGATATCTGGGGAACGCCCGCGAGTTCTCGACGACGATTACGTCGGCCTGTTCCGGAATCGTGCCCGCTTTGCACGCCGCGATCGCCCCGATGAACCCGACTTCTTCTGCCCGGGTGAGCAGCACTCGCACCTGCGGGGCGGTCTTGCGCAGGGTGTCGAATGCGGAAACGACCGCGGCCACGCCTGCCAGGTCGTCGCAAGCAGGCGCATACAACCGCTCCTTGCGGACCCCGAGAGACCTCGACGACAACGCCCAGCGTCCAATGTCCCCGGGCGCCAGGTTGCCCGACCTTCGATCCAGCCGGATGGACCCGGTGGACGTCTTGTGATCGAAACCGGTCACCGTTCCGCGATGGACCCGGTCGTCCGCGTCGAACAGGTCGACCCGTGCATCTTCGAAGTAGGGGGCGTGGACACCGCCCCGGAACTCGACGCCGACGCGCCGTGATCGGTCGACCGCAGTGACCACGAACCCGGGATGGTCGATGTGGGCGGTCAACACGACCGGCGTCTTGCGGGTGCGGATACCGGACCGCAAGATCACATTGCCGCCGCCGTCTCGCGTCATCCGAACATCATTGCGCCGCCCTGCCCAGCGCTCGATCCACTCCACCACGCGGTCCTCATGGCCGGCAACCGTCGGCAGGGCAGTCAGTTCTGTGAGCCACTGCTCGTGGCGGTCGGTACGTGCACTCATGGGGCGATGCTAGGCCGGATCGCCCCCAGAACCTCGCCTCGACGGTGGCTACGCCTGCTGATCGAGGAACGCCCCCACCCGGTTGAGAAACACCTCGAACTCGTCACGGTGCATCGAATGCGAGCTGCCCGGGATGTGCTCGAACCGCAGGTTGGGACTCATTGCAGCCAGATCGTTGCCGAATCCGGCCGGTACCACCGGTTCGATGTCGGCACCGAGCAGCAGAGTCGGGACCGGCAGGGCAGCCACCTGCTCGACCAGATTCCAGGGGGTGTTCTGGCGGATCGTCTCCTCGACCATGACGGGCCTCGACTCAATGACCGCCGCCGCCTTGATCCGGCAGTCCTCCTGGTGCCAGGTCGGATTGCGTCTCCCCACTTCTTCAGGGGAAATCGGAGGCACATACGAAGCGAGCAGGTCACGGATGGCGAGGTCGGGATCCGGGATGGCGACGGCCGGGTCTTCCAGGACCAGGGCCGGCGCCAGGTCGGGTCGAGCTATGAGTGCACACACGGCAACCGCGCCACCGAGTGAATGCCCGAGGATGAGATCCCACCGGTCGCCGAGTTCCAGGATGTCTGCCGTATAGGCGGCGAGCGAATAGTCGGCGTCGGCGGGACTGCGCCCATGGCCGCGGAGGTCGGGGGTTGTCACCGTGTAGCCCCGTTCGGCCAGCGCCGGCCCGACCCGCCACCACCCGGCCGCGTTCGAGGACATCCCGTGAATGAGCAGCGCTTGCTTGGGGCCGGAGCCCCAGGTGCGCAAAGAAAGTTTCAGCGGAGGCACGACCGCAGACTAGAGAAATCGAGGACGGCCCCCTCCGCCCTGCCGCAACCGCGGCAGGCCACCTCCCCCAGCTTGCGCTGGTGGAAGACGCCATTGGGGCGCCCGGTTTCCCGCAACCCCAGGACCCGCAACCCCAGGACCCGCGACCCGCGACCCGCGACTAATCGAACGGTGTGTCGGTGAAGAAGTCGGACGGGCGCTTCTCAGCCGCTCCGGCGGCCGGGGCTTCGATCCCCAGGCGATCCCGGATCCCCTCGTACCCTTCGTCCTCGAGGCGAGCAGACAGTTCGGGTCCACCGGACTCGACGATCCGGCCGTTCATCATGACGTGAATCCGGTCGGGGGTCACGTATCGCAGAATCCGGCTGTAGTGGGTGATCATCAGCACGCCGACCTCGGGCCCGCGCATCCGTTCGATGCCTTCGGCAACCTCCCGGACCGCGTCGATATCCAGGCCGGAGTCGATCTCGTCGAGCACCGCCACCTTGGGGTCGAGCACCGCCATCTGGAAGATCTCGGACCGCTTCTTCTCGCCACCGGACAGGTCGTTGTTGACGGAACGGTTGAGGAACCGGTCCATGTCGTACTGTTCGCCGGCTTCTGCGATCTTCGCCTCGATCTGATCGGCGGACCAGCCGCGTTCCTCGCCGGCCTCTCGCATGAACTCGGCGAGACCGACGCCGGGCACCTCGATCGGATATTGGAATGCCTGCATCAGTCCCATGCGGGAACGCTCTTCGATCGACTTGTCGAGCAACGACTCGCCGTCGATGGATGCCTCACCGGACACGGTGTAGTCCGCCCGACCCGTCAGCACATGGCAGAGGGTCGACTTTCCGGAACCGTTGGGTCCCATGATGGCGTGGACCTCGCCGAACGGGACTTCCAGGTCGACTCCCTTGAGGATCTCGATGGCTCCCACCGAGGCTGCCAGGTTGTTGATGTCGAGGGCCAACTTGCTCACGATGCCTCCTGGAGGGCGAGAAAGACGTCGCCGTCTGCGATCTTCACGTCGTACTTCTGTTGCGGTTTGGTGGCCGGCAGGGTGAGAGCCTCGCCCGTGGCGAGGTTGAACGTTGCCCCGTGTCGTGGACATTCGATCTCGTCTTCGAATACCTCACCCTCAGACAGCGAAGCCTCGGCATGGCTGCACCGGTCGGCGAGGGCGTAGACCGCCTCACCCAGGCGGAACAGGGCGATGCGGTGCCCGAAGGCGTCGACCCGAACTCCCCTCCCGTCGGGCAGTTGGTCAAGTTGGGCGATCCGTACCCACTCGTCCATCACAGCCGGCCTTCCAGCTGGGCGGTGATGAACTTGGCGGTGACCGCCGCCCGGACGGGCTCCTCCAGACCGGAGACCGGAAGACGCTGAATCATCTCGTCGAAGAACCCTCGAATCAGCACGCGCTGGGCTCGCTCGTGCGACAGCCCCCTGCTCATCAGGTAGTACATGTGCTCTTCTTCGAGCGGGCCGACGGAGGAGCCGTGACCACAGATCACGTCATCACAAAGGATTTCGAGGTTGGGCACCGAGTGGGCCTTGGCTCCGTCGGAGAGCACCAGGTTGCGGTTCGTCTCGAACGTGGAGGTGCGGGTGGCGTCGGGCCAGATCTTCAGCAGACCCGAGAACACCGACTCGGCCTGGTCCTCGACCGCGCCTTTGAGGAACACGTCGGAGCGGGTGTTCTTGCCGTGATGGTTGACCACGACCCGGTAGTCGAATACTTGCTCGCCGTCTCCGAAGTAGAGGCCGACGAGTTCCGAACTCGATCCATCACCCACGAGATCTACATTGAGATCGAGCCGCCCGAGTTGGCCGCCGAGGCCGACCTCGCCGAGGCGTCCGGTCGAGTCGCGGCCCAGCACCATCCGCTGTTGGGCGATGGCTGTCGTGGCGTCGCCCCAGTGCTGCGAGGTGACGAGCTTCAGCCGGGCACCATCACCTACCGCCAGTTCGAGTTGAGGAACGACGACGGAGCGCTGCCCGTCGGGTGAGCGCATGATGACGATCACCGAGACTTCGGCGTTGGTGTCGAGCACGACGCTTAGATGCGGGAACGAGACGGACTCCGCCTGGGTCACTTGCATGTCGACGACGATCGGCTGTTCGACCACCACCCCGCGGCCGACGTGTAGGACGAGGCCGTCGGTGGCGAAGGCCCGGTGAGCGGCAGCAAAGATGTCGAGGTCGGGTGGGATCATCCGGCCGAGAGAATCCCGGAGAACCGGGTCGCCGTCGTCGATCTGGCCGGCGAGTTTGGAGACGGTGACTCCGGGCGTGTCGCAGTAGGCGTCGACGACGAAGCCGTCGACGATCCGGGCTATCCCGGCGTATTCGGTCAAGCTGGAGAGGTCGGAGTCGGCTGCGAGGGACATCCCTGCAACATCCGGCAGACCAAAATCCGTCAGCTGGAAATCGAGGTCGACGTATCGCCACTCCTCTTCGGCGCCGGTCGGCATCGAGAGCTTCTCGAAGTAGTCGAAGCCGGTCTGACGGAGGTCTGCCAGCCACGAAGGCGCCGTCTCAGCAGCACGTTCAACGGTTGTGTGGTCGAGGGGTCGCACAGTGAGGATCTCCTGGAAACGCGGTAAGGTCATGGTATTAGCACTACGGAGATAGGGCGAATTAACTGCCGGAGGCTCTCGGTATGGGTGACAGGGGTCGCGCCTCCTCCCTGCGACCTAGTGCAGAAGGCTCCTTGCTCGTTCGAACACCGCGTCGAGCATCTGCTCGGTGAGGCGGCCGGTGAAAGTGTTTTGCTGGCTCGGGTGATAGCTGGCCAGAAGGACCGGACCACCGGGCCCCAGTTCGACGGCTACCCCGTGGCCGAACTTCGGACGGGGTTTCGGCACCGCCACTCCCCTGTCGGAGTAGATCCGCAGCATCTGATTGAAGGCCAGTCCGCCCAGCGGGACCACCACCTGCACCCGGTCCAGGAGGTCGAGTTCCGCCTCCAGCCACGGCCGGCACAGGGTCAGTTCTTCGCCGGTCGGTTTGTTGGCCGGAGGGGCGCAGCGGGCGATGGCCGTTACGAAGGCGTCCATCAGGACCAGACCATCGTCTCGCGATACCGACTCGGGTTGTGAGGCGAACCCGGCCCGGTGCAACGCGGCGAAGAGCCAATCGCCGGACCGATCCCCCGTAAACATCCGCCCCGTGCGGTTCGCCCCGTGGGCGGCGGGCGCCAAACCAACCACCAGCAGCCGGGCACCCGGATCTCCAAAGCCGGGAACCGGCCGTCCCCAGTAGTCCTCATCCCGAAAGGCCGCCCGTTTCTCGACTGCGACCCGCTCACGCCACTCGACGAGCCGGGCGCACTTCCGGCAAGCGGCGACGCCGGTACTGAGCTCATCGAGACCTGACACGCCGCCGAGCGTAGTCAGCAGGCGTCGGTGCTTTGACCGACGACCCAAAGCGCCGATACTGGACCGCTATGGGACGCATAAGCAGCACGATCAACCTTGCCAAGCAATCCTGGGAAGTACTCAAGGCCGACAAGGAGCTCATGGCGTTACCGGTTCTGTCGTTCATCGCCAGCGCCATCGTCGCCGCCACCTTCGTGGTCCCCATGTTCTTCATCGGTGAGGAACCCGGCGCGATCGGCTACGTGGTCATGTTCGTCATGTATGTGGCCCTCGCCTTCGTGACCATCTATTTCAACACCGCCCTGGTTTCGGCCGCCGACGAACGCCTACGAGGTGAAGATCCGACCATCGGCAGCGCACTATCGGGCGCCAACCGGTTGCTCGGGCGGATCCTCCCCTGGGCGCTGATCTCGGCAACCGTCTCGATCATCCTGCGCACCATCGAACAACGCGGCGGAATTCTGGGCCGGATCGCAGCAGGCCTCGCCGGGCTCGCCTGGACGCTCGTGACCTTCCTGGTGATCCCCATCTTCGTTGTCGAGGGATTGACCGTCGGCGACGCCGTCAAGCGTTCCGCCGAACTGTTCAAGCGGACCTGGGGAGAAAACGTCGCCGCTCAGTTCGGCTTCGGGCTTCTCGGTTTCCTGCTGGCGATCCCGGCCATCCTGCTCATCGTCCTGGGTGTGGTGACGGGCAGTGGCATCGCCCTCGGCGTCGCCATCCTGGTCGGGGTGTTGTGGCTGGTGGCGGTGTCCGTGGTGCTCGCCGCCCTCAACGCCATCTTCCAGACGGCCCTCTACCACTACGCCGCCAACGGGCAGTCTCTCGGTCCGTTCGGACGGGGCACGCTTTCAAGCGCATTCCGGGCCAAACCGTCACGGGGTTTGGGGTACTGAGGCCGGCGCCCGTCAGCGCGCTACTCCTCCGGCGATCGGCCCAATCCGCTTCGCTACTCGCCCGTCGCCGGGAGGAGGGCATCCTCTGTGAACCGGCTGGCCGCGTTCCACAGCATCCAGCCCAGGCCTCGCTCCTCGGCCGCCTCGATCTCGGCGCGCACCTGTTCCGCGTCGTATGAGAAGTCCTGAATCCACGGGCGCAGAATCACAGGGGAATCGAGCCGGTTGATCCCGTCGTCCAGTCCGCGGGCCACCACCGGACCGGGATGATCGTTCGGAACGTCGAATCCGAACCACCCTTCCGAATAGTGGCTCGGATACAGCATCGGCGACAGCACATCGACTACGCCGGCGAGTTCTTCGAGTTGCTGCCCGATCCCGCCGTCTCCCTTCGTTGAGGTGATGAACCCGAAGATGTCGGCGGCGACCGTGCAGCCGGCCGGGTGCAGGAGCGCGGAAGCCTCGGCCAGGAAGTCCCGAATGACGATGGGTCGTTGCCGGGCGTCCGCTCCCCCGTCGAACACCGCCGAGCTGTCAAACCCGGCCGGATAGCGCACGTAGTCGAACTGAACCTCATCGAACCCCGCCGCGCACGCCTCGACGGCCAGATCGAGGGCATACTGCCTGGCGTCGGGGTCGGTGGGATCGAGGAAGTACTGGCCCTTCCTCTCGAACGGTGCCCCGGCTGTGGTGTCCCACACGGCCATTTCGGGGACGGCCCTCCCTGCAATCGGATCCTGGAACGTGACGATCCGTCCGATCAAATACAGGTGAAGGTCAGCCGCCGTGTTCACCACTTCCTCGAGGGTGTATTCGTTTCCAACTGCACCCAGGCGCCCGGCCAGAGGAACGGTGCTCGGATAGAAGACCCGCCCGGACTCGTCCTTGAGGTCCACCACCAGCGCGTTGATCTCGGTTGCCGTGGCCAGGTCGAGGAGGTGCTGCCTGCGGTCGGGGCTGCCCATCGCCCATCCGCTCACATGCAACGCCCGGACGAGGAGGCGCTCCAAGGTCACGGGGACCCAGGTGTCGTGGCCCGCCCATTCGATCTCCGCCCGCGCTAGGCCGGGGGCATACAGCCGGATCGTCCCGGCCGGGGCGGCGATGAACTCGAACCGGCCGGACTCATCGGTGATCGTCTCCCGATCGTCCAGGGTCACCGCCACACCGCCCAACGTCTCACCGGCCGGTGAGCGGGCCACCCCAGCCACGATGATCGGTTCGAGCACTACCTCCATGTCGCCGGGGAGCCATTCGGGCACCAGGCGGGCCAGGTAGCCGTCGGCCGCCACGGCGAATCCGCCGGCCGGCGTCTCGAGTTCGAGGTAGCCGTCGATGCCGGTCGTTCCCCGGTCGCCAACCCGTGCCCCGGGAATGGGCCGGGCGGCGGGGTCGACGACGCGGAGCCGGGTGACCGGTTGCTCCGCCACAGAGGTCGTCGTCGGGGGCGTGGTAGTGGTCGTAATTGTCGCCGGCGAAGAGGTCGTGGAGGCTGGTTCTGGCTGCAATGTGACACATCCACCGAGCACCAGCGATCCGACGAGCAGCAAGGCGGACACCGTCCTGATCATGGCCGGAGCGTACTGGGTCGACCGTCACATCGAATATGGTAAGAAACCCCATTGCGCGCGGCGCACACCGGTGATACGTTGGCGAGCGCGGGCTCTTATGGAGTCAGGGGGAATTGAGCGACGTGAGTAAGCGACATCGTGACGGGGCTTCTATTGCCGACACGGTAGGTATCTACCTGGAGAGGGTTTCGTCACATACGCTGTTGACGGCCGACGATGAAGTCGCCCTGGCCAGGGCTATGGAGTCCGGCCGCAAGGCACAGCGCCGACTCGAGGCCGCCGACGATCTGACCCCCGAACAGCGGGCGACCCTGTACCGCCTGGTCCACGACGGCGAAGAAGCCAAGATGGAGTTCATCAGGGCCAATCTGCGGCTGGTGATCTCGATCGCCAAACGCTACGCAGGGCGCGGATTGGATCTGCTGGACCTGATTCAGGAAGGCAACCTCGGTCTCATCCGTGCGGTCGAGAAGTTCGACTGGCGAAAGGGATTCAAGTTCTCCACTTACGCCACCTGGTGGATCCGCCAGGCGATCACCAGGGGTCTGGGCAACCAGGCCAGGACGATCCGCCTCCCGGTCCACATGGTCGACGTCGTCCGTTCCGTGCAGGAGGCCAGTCAGAACCTCACCGACGAACTCCGACGCCCACCGACTCTGGAGGAAATCGCCGAAGTCAGCGGACTCGACGTCGAACGGGTGAAAGCCGCCCTGTCCGCCCCATCCGACACCGTGTCCCTCGACCGGCCGGTCGGCGAGGAGGGCGACGCCGAACTCCACGATTTCGTCGAAGACGAACGGATGCCCGATCCCTTCCGGCATGCGGCCGAAGTACTCCGCCAGCGCCACGTCGCCCGCGCTCTCGAAGTCCTGGACCCCGAAGAGCAGCGAATCATCGCCCTGCGGTTCGGACTCGACGGCGGTGAGCCGCGCACGCTCTCCGACGTGGGGCGGATGTTCGACCTGACCCGCGAGCGCGTCCGTCAGATCGAAGGCCGCGCCCTGGCCAAACTGCGACACCCGTCATCATCATTTGAGCTCGAGTCGTTACTGTAAGCGCCGTGATTGAAACCACGACCATCAACGCACTGCTCATTGTCGGCGGCATCGCCGGATTCGGAGGTTTGGCCGGCGGCATGTTGTCCGGTCGCCGGGCAACGGTGGCCGGCTCGATTCTGATAGGAATCATCGGCGGGCTCGTCACCACCGTGATCCTTTCCGCTTTGGAAGGCGTCCCCCGCTACCTGGCCATCGGTGACTACTCGGCTATCTGGGCGCTGGCCGGTGGAGCGGTCATCTCGTTCCTGGTCGGCTACACCAACCAGTAGCAGAACGGGTTCGTGGCAGCGGCGAGATGGGTAGCCTCCTCTTGTGTTCGAACTCCTTGTCCTGCTCATCATCGCCTCGCTGGCCGGATCGGTCGGTGCCTCGCTGGCCGGACGCAAAGGTCTCGGTTGCCTTCCTTCGCTGGCGCTCGGCTTTGTGGGGGCGCTGCTCGGTCGATGGCTCGCCCAACAACTCGATCTGCCGTTGTTGTGGACCATCCGTGACTTCCCGGTTATCTGGTCGGTGATCGGTGCCGCCCTCTTCGTGGCGGTCCTCGGTCTGATCAGCGGCCGGGGCCGTTCGTAACGTCCGGGCCCAGAACGCGGAACTCTGAACTGTGAGGCGGTAGCCTCGCCTCATGGACAAACTCGACATCACCCGCAATTGGCTCCCCCGCTACACCGGAATGCAGATCGAGGAGTTTGGTGATTACATCCTGCTCACGAACTTCAGCGACTACCTGGAGCGGTTTGCCGAAAGGTGCGGCTGTCCCATCCGCGGCGAGGGCCACTACATGCAGGCTGCTACCAACGACGAGGGCTTGACGATCATCAATTTCGGAATCGGCACCGCCAACGCGGCGACGATCATGGATCTCCTGGTGGCCGTCGACCCGAAGGGCGTCCTGTTTCTGGGGAAGTGCGGTGGCCTCAAAGCGTCAACCGAGATCGGCCATTTCGTTCTGCCGATTGCAGCCATTCGGGGTGAGGGCACGAGCAACGACTACTTCCCTCCCGAGGTGCCTGCTCTCCCGTCGTTCAAACTCCACAAGTTCGTGTCTGAGAAGATCGTCGCCCGCGGTCTCGACTACCGGACCGGCGTCGTATACACATCCAATCGTCGAGTCTGGGAACACGACGAAGCCTTCGTCGAACGTTTGAAGGGTTTGACGGCGCTGGCCATCGATATGGAAACGGCCACGATTTTCATCGTCGGCCACCACAACGAGATCGCCCGGGGAGCCTTGCTCCTCGTTTCGGACGTGCCGATCAGCCCCGAAGGCGTCAAAACGGAGAAGAGCGACGCGGCCGTCACTCGCGACTGGGCGGACATCCATCTCGACCTAGGCATCGAAGCGATGACGGAAATCGCCACACAAGGCGAAGCAATCAAACACTTCCGCTTCTGAGCCACCAACGCGTCCCTCCACCGACGCAGTCGCCCCCATCGCGTAATCGCGTTCCTCCACCGACGAAGTCGGGGGAGGTCGCCAGCAGCTAATGCCGCAGGACGGAGGGGGCACAACCCGCCACCCCAAGAAGCCCCCATCGCCCCTCCGGGGCACTTCCCCCACACCAGTGGGGGAAGAACGCGAAAACAGCGCCTAGCCGACGGCCCCGGCTTCGATCATGTTGAGTTCGATGAGGCGGTTCATCTCGACCGCGTACTCCATTGGGAGTTCCTTGACGATCGGCTCGATGAAGCCGGCGACGATCATCGAGGTCGCCTCCTCTTCTGAGAGGCCGCGACTCATCAGGTAGAACATCTGCTCTTCACCGACCTTGGAGACGGTGGCCTCGTGGCCGATCTCTGCGTCGGATTCCTCGATCTCCATATACGGATAGGTATCCGAACGGGAGTCGGCGTCGAGGATGAGGGCGTCGCAGCGGACGAAGGACTTCACACCTTTGGCGCCCGGCTCAACTCGCACGAGACCCCGATAACCGGCCCGGCCGCCGTCCTTGCAGATCGACTTCGAGATGATCGTCGAGGTCGTGTTCGAAGCGGCGTGGACCATCTTGGCGCCGGCATCCTGGTGCTGACCTTCGCCGGCGAAGGCGATCGAGAGCACCTCGCCATGGGCGCCCGGTTCCATCAGCCAGACGGCCGGGTACTTCATGGTGAGCTTCGACCCGAGGTTGCCGTCGACCCACTCCATCGTGGCGTCGGCATAGGCCGCGGCCCGCTTGGTGACCAGGTTGTAGACGTTGTTCGACCAGTTCTGGATGGTCGAATAACGGCACCGGCCGCCCCGCTTGACCACGATCTCGACCACAGCCGAGTGGAGCGAGTCGGTCGACCAGATCGGAGCAGAGCATCCCTCGACGTAGTGCACGTAGGCATCTTCATCGACGATGATCAGCGTCCGCTCGAACTGACCCATGTTCTCGGAGTTGATCCGGAAATACGCCTGGAGCGGTTGATCGAGATGCACCCCGGGCGGCACGTAGATGAACGAGCCACCTGACCAGACGGCCGAGTTGAGAGCAGCGAACTTGTTGTCGTTCGGCGGGATGATCGTCCCGAAGTACTCCTTGACGATCTCCGGGTACTCGCGAACTGCGGTGTCCATATCGGTGAACAGCACGCCGAGCTTCTCGAGGTCGTCGCGGTTGCGGTGGTAGACGACTTCGCTCTCGTACTGGGCGGTCACACCGGCCAGGTACTTGCGCTCGGCTTCCGGGATGCCGAGCTTCTCATAGGTGGCCTTGATCTCCTCGGGGACCATGTCCCAGTCTTTGGACTGACCTTCGGTCGGCTTGATGTAGTAGTAGATGTCGTCGAAGTCGATGTCGTTGAGCGCACCGCCGCCACCCCAGGTAGGAATCGGGCGGCTAAGGAACCGCTTGTACGCCTTGAGGCGGAAATCGAGCATCCAGCCCGGTTCCTTCTTCATCTTGGACATATCACGGATGATGTCTTCGTTCAGCCCCTTGCGAGGCTTGAAGACGTATCCATCTTCAGAGTCGTGCCATCCAAGCTGGTAGGCACCGAGATCAAGTTCGACAGTGGCCATTGGTCACCTCTAATTAGCACTATCCGGATAGGTGTAATGGTAGCAGTGATCGTGATTTCCGGAATAGTCGACCACCGGGGCCGGCGACGGCGCTCCCCCACCGACAGAAACGCATTCGTGATAGTTTCGCATCGTGCCAGTAATTGTTGTTGGAGCCGACACCCCGATTGGGGCCGAGATCGTCGGGAGACTCGCCGGAGCGGGTGGAGAAGTGCGCGCCTTCATCACAGACCCGCAGGCAGGCGAGGAGCTACGCAGAAGAGGATGCAAGGTGGCGATCGGAGATGTGTCAGACGGATCCCACGTCGAGATGGCTGCGCTCGAGTGTTTCACCGCAGTGCTCGTTGCCGAATCGGCAGGAGACGATCGGGAACGAGCATTCGCCGGCACCCCGGGCGACGTGGCGGTGGCCTGGATGGAGGCCGTGCAGGCGGCGAGGATTCACCGTTTGATCTGGGTCGGTTCGCCGGCCATGCCGGAACCACCGGTGGAAGCGACCATCTCTGAGGTGGCCGTGGTGAGCGCTGAGGATAAAGAGACCGCCGCCGAGGTAGTCCGCCTCAACGAACTCGAAACACTCCCCTGATCAGCTGAACGGGACTTCCCCGCGCTCGATGAGTTGTTCGAGTTCCCACCGCTCCCAGGCTGCCTTCAAGAACGGAAAGGGGTTGATCGCCCGCCCGTTGAGGTGCAGTTCGAAGTGGGTGTGGTGGGTCGATCCCTCCGCGTTCCCGCTATCACCTACAAAGCCGAGCAGTTGGCCGGCTTCCACGGAATCGCCAACTTCGAGGGCGGCAACGTAGGTGTATTCGGGAGCGCCCCGACCGTCGTCGGTGCCGGGAGTGTCGTTGTTCATGTGCATGTACCAGGTCTCATAGCCGTCGCGGTGGCTGATCACGATGTAGTACCCGGAGCGGGGACCGTTGCCGAACTTCTTGACGATTCCGTCGGCAGCGGCCACCACCGGAGTCATCTGCGGAGCGAGGAGATCTGTGCCCTTGTGCTGACGGCCGCCCGACCGGGCATTGCCCCAACTGTTGACGAACTCGGTCGCCTCGCTCGGCTGAGGGAAGACAAGGGTGAACTCGTCCTCGGCCGCCTGAGCGGGCAGAGCGAACGTGGCGACCGTGAGGCCGACTATGAGTGCGAACGCGTGTATACGGTTGGGTTTCATTGGGGTGTCCCGGATAGGAAAAGCCTCGGGCGTGCCGAGGCGAGCCGTAACCCTACTCGCCGGTAATTGTTAAGCAAACGGGTCGAGTGGAAAACCACCCGACCCGTTCCGAACCTGACTACTTGTTCTTGCCTTTGCCGTTGTTCGACTTCTCAGAACCCCGGTTCGACTTCACGGGCTTGACACCGTCGGACTCGTCGTCACCGAGTTCGGCAACCTCGAACTCGGCGAGTTCATCGTCGTCGTTCGCCCAGACCTTCAAGTCACCCTTGCCGATGTCCTTGTCGTGAGCGAACTGGCTGACCCATTGACCGAAGGGACCGTAGGTGTCCTTGTCGTATTCGGCCTTGAGGTCGTCCACCATATTCGACACGAACTGGCCGTGATTGACCTGGCCGTTCGGGCCTTCGATCAAAACGGCGCGACAGCCTTCCGAAAGCACATAAGGCTCTTCTTCGCCTTCGACACCATAGGTGACGTCACCGGTCTCTTCGTCGACCTCGACCGTCACGCCCTCCGGGAGAGTGCAGTCCAGTGGGGGTGTCTCGTCTCCGTCGCCGGGAATCTCACCGATGCCGTAGAACACCACGTGAGAATCCGGGTCATAGTTGTAGGTGAGCTCATACGTTGCCGCATCAGAGGCATCTTCCAGCGAGGGGCTCGCCTCAACAAACAGTTCCTGTGCCGCCGCCGGCAACACAAATAGGGCAAGCACCAGGCCCACTACCACGAGGGTGGTCGTTCTCCGCCGCATCCATCCACTCCTTATTTCACTCACTTGGTAGGTCGCACTACCACCCAAAGTGTTACATGCCACCCAACGTGACTGGTATCGGCGAGGGGTCCAATAGCTTTAGCCCCCGGCGGCCGCGTCGCTAACGGGCGATCTCCTGCTCCATCGTTTCGAGTCCGAGCGAGATTTCCCCGCCACCGTTGGCGCCGTTGACGCGCCGGGAGGCGAGTCCGCGCGAGGCAGAGGCGCCGATGGCCGCCGACAGGATGATGACGTAGGCCATCAAGAACAGCCAGAGGAGGAGCACGGCCACAGTGGTGAAGGCGATGAAAGTGGCGCTGAGCCCTCCCGAGGTCTCGACATACAAGCGGAACCCGAGCGTCACGCTGATCGTGCTGAGGGTGCCCACCAGTGCCGCAATCCAGAACCCCGGGAGGCGTTGCGGCGGTCCCCACCGATAGAGAGCTGTGAGGAACGAGAAGAGCGCCAGAATGCCGACCGGCACCGACAGCAGTTCCCAGAGCGTGACCGGCCATTCGAGATCGGTGAGGTGCGCCATCCATTCAGCGATGGCGGCACCGGCAACGATGAGCACACCGGTCAAGAGAAGCATGCCGCCGGCGCCCAGGGTGAGCGCGATCGCAACCAGACGACGTTTGAACCACGACCGGCTGTCCTCCATGCCTTCGATCCGGGTCAAAACCCGCATGATCGTGTTCACGCCGCGCGATCCGGCCCAGATCGAGATCAAGAGGCTGATCGCCACCACGAGACCTTTTGTGCCTTCGACCGAATCCCAGGCCTTGGAGAGGGCATCGGCAATTGAGGCGGCGCTGCTCGACGGCAGGACCTGCTCGAGGAAATCGACCGTCTGGGCCTGCGCCTCCTGATTACGACCGAAGAACGAGGCGGCCACAACCAGCGGGATCGTTGCCGGAACCAGCGCGAAGAAGAGGTTGAAGGCCACAGCCGCAGCCAGCACGCCGGGACCGGCGGACGCGAACCTCCGCCAGAAGCGAACCGGCGACGAAGTGGTCAAGCGTTCAAACGTATCCGCCACGGTCCATCAGGCTAGGGCTGCCGCCACCGCCCGCACCGTCTTCCACATGCACACACAGGATGACTTTCGCCATAAACTGCCGGGGATGCGTCGCCTGCTCGCTGTCTTCTTCCTCTCCCTGGCCGGAGGTGCGGTACTCACCGGCCTCTATTTGATCGCCTTCTCCGGCGCCGACCCGGTTACAGCCCAACCCGCTCTGGCGCCGGCGGCCACCACATTGCCTCCTGCCGTGACGACGACCCAACCCCCCGCCACGACTACCACCACAACGCTGCCGCTTGGTCGCTTCGTCGACCGGCGAACGGTGGGAGCGGCGTGGGGATCCACCGTTGGTGTGCTCCAGTTCAGGGGAAACCCGTCCCGGACCTGGTACGGGCCGGGGGAACTCCCCGACGACCCGGAGCGCATATGGCGCTTCCCGGACCAGGCGATGTGCGGTTCGTCGTCGGTCGGTGGAGAAGTCACGCAATGGTGTGGCACCGGGTGGACCGGCCAGCCGGCCGTGTGGGTCCGCCCGGACGGGGTCACCGAGGTCGTTTTCGGGGCGTATGACAAGGCGGTTCACTTCGTGGACGCCGCCACCGGAGAGCGCACCCGGCCGGACTTCGGCGTCGGCGACCTGATCAAGGGATCCGTGACGATCGACCCGGACGGCTACCCGCTCCTCTACTTCGGGTCCCGCGACAACAAACTGCGAGCCGTGGCGCTCGATCGGCCGCAGCCTGTCGAGTTGTGGGCGATCGACTCGGCCGATCACCCGGGCATCTGGAACAACGACTGGGACGGCAACCCATCAATCGTCGAGGACATCATGTTCGAGGGCGGGGAAAACGGCATCCTGTTCGCGACGAAGCTCAACCGTTCCTACGACGCGGAAGGTCTGGTGCAGGTGGCCCCGGACATCCTCGTCAAGGTCGAGGGCTGGAACAGTGATTTGATCCGCTCCACCGGCGACCGGAATGCGTCGATCGAGAGTTCCGTGGCGATCCTCGACGGGCGCCTGTACTTCACGAACTCGGGCGGTCGGGTGGTCGGCCTCGATATCACCAACGTCGAGTCGGGTGAAGCGCCCATCGTGTTCGACTTCTGGGCGGGCGACGACATCGACGCCTCCCCGGTCATCGACGCAGACGGGATGCTCTATATCGCCGCCGAACTCGAACGGTATCTCCCCCGGGCAACCGAAGTGGGTCAGATCATGAAACTCGACCCGTCACGCCCGGACGATCCGCTCGTCTGGAGTGTGGCCGTGCCCCCGCTCAACTCGGTGTCAGACGGCGGCGCCTGGGCAACCCCGGCGCTGGGTGACGGAGTCTTGTACGTCGCCACGCATCCCGGGGATCTTCTTGCCATCGACGCCGACACCGGCGAGGTCGTGTGGAGCGACGAAATCGGCTTCCACGCCTGGTCCTCGCCGCTGGTCGTGGACGGCCACCTTTTGACCGCCGTCAACTGCGATGCGGGCGGAGGGCTGCGGGCCTACTCGTTGGCCGACCCGCGGAGTCCCTTCCAGGTGTGGGAGATGACGCACGGCGGTGGTTGCATCGAGAGCACCCCGACCGTCTGGGACGGCCGGATCTACGTCGGCAGCCGGGACGGGTTCTTCTACGCGTTCGGGGATCGGTAGGAAGCGATTGGCAATTGGCAATTGGCAATTGGCCAAGTGCGATAGGCAAATGGCAATAGGCCATAGGCAATAGGGCCATAGGCAATAGGCCGCCGAAGCGGGGGAGAAACGCCGGGAGGGCTAGAAATCAAATCCGAGCATGGCGCCCAACTCTGATAGGGCCTGGTCGGGGTCGGTCACTTTGATGGTGGCCAGGCCGAGATTGCGGGCCGTTTTGAGGTTCTGGCCGATGTCGTCGAGGAACACGCACTCCCCTGCTTCGACCGCCAGCCTCTCGAGCAGGCGGAGATAGATGGCCGGGTCCGGCTTCCGAACCCCCTCGACCCAGGACTCCACGAAGACGTCGAAAGCGTCGTGCAGAGCCGGTCCCTCCCAACCGGCCGCAGGTGAATCCCAGTTGTTTGTCAGGGCTGCCACCAGATAGCCGGCCTCCTTCAGTCGGGCCATCGCCGCCAGCATCTGCGGCCGGGGTCTGGCGTACGCCTCGATCTCATCGAGAAGGCGGTTGGCGTCGATGGCGGCACCGCCCGACCGGCATTCCTCCTCGAACCCGGCAACGAACCCACGTCGATCAAGGGTTCCCGTTTCGTGCAGTGCCCAGGCTCCGTTCGGTCGGGAGGCAACCCGATTGAAGAACCCGGACTCGAGTCCGTGCCGGCGTTCGGTGGCGCGGATCACGTCGAATGGAGAGTCGAGAACCACGCCGCCGAGGTCGAAAACGACCGCCCTGATCATCCCTCAGCAAGCCGGAGTCGGATGAGTTCGATCTCATCGTCGAGATGTTCAATGATCCGCTGCAGACGGACCTCGGGTACGTCTGCTTCGAGCAGTCGCTGAGCATCGAGCGACCCGATCGGGATCATCTGCGCCAGGTAGTAGCTGCCAACCACCGGGTCATCGCCCATGTTGGGAGCGAAGTTGCCCGTGTCTGCCCCGAGTTCGGACGCAACCGCCAGCAACCTGTGCATGGCTCGCGTCGCCTCCACGAGGAGATCGAGTCCGTGTTCACCCGCCGGTTGTTCCTCGATGAGTTCCACCTCCGCCACCGGATACGGATCGTCCGGCAACCAGTGATCGATGCGAATCCGTTGCAGGCCCGCCGACAGCACCGCCTTGTGCCCTTCCTCGAGATCCGAGACGGCCCTGACCTCTGCGAGGGTCCCGACGTTGAAACGGACATCCCCACCACCGACTTCGAAGCCCCGTTCGATGAGGACGACTCCGAATCGACCGTCGGAGGTCGTCAGATCGTCGAGAAGTTGGAGATAACGAGGTTCGAACACCCGCAGGGGAATGACGGAGAACGGGAAATGCACTCCCCCCAGCGGGAACATCGGCAGCCGGATCATGCCGGCTACTCGGCCGGTCGCGTGTGCTGGAACACGTTGAAACGAAGCCGATCGACCTCGACATCGTTGAGCGAGATAGCGAACGCATATCCGCCTGCACTCGGGAACGGCACATGATTGAACGTGAAGGCGCGCACCAACCCGATGTCGCTGCCTTCGGGAGCACCGGGCGGTCGTCCGACCTCGAATCCGTGACGAAGCGGACCGGACGTGAAGAGGCTGCCCCCATCCTCATCCTGGAGGTCGATCGAGAGGGTCATCGGTCGTCCTGTCCACGTCCACGGGATGCGGACACGAAGGCCGATCGCCATCGTGTGGTGCCTGGCCGGGAAGGTGCTCACACGCAAGGTATCCCAACCACCGCCCAGCAAGAAGAGCTTGCCGGCGATCGCCTGGGCGGCGTCCGCCAGGATCGCAAAGTCGACGGACGGTTCAAAAGCCGGTGTGTCGAAAGCTGTCGAGTCGAATTCCAGCGGTTCAAAGTCCATGGCTTCACTCTAGGTGGCTGCCGAAAAAGTTGGTGGTTGTGGGTCGGGGGTGCTCGCGTTCGAGGTCGTTTTCGGTCACACTGGA